>JBIIBU010000158.1:0-4750 GCA_044239235.1 Flavobacteriales bacterium | reverse complement strand
AGTTCTTTATAAAGAAAAACTCGATGACCCTGATAATGCGACTGACTCTTGGGAGCAATTGGTAGTGAACATGGAGGAGAGTGATTACCATACTATGAGCTATTATCAGCTTTATCGCACATGGTTATTTAAGGAGCAAATGGCCGGCTACAAGTCGAATCCATTTTGTACAACTTGCTCTTCTGTTTATTGGGGTGATGAAATCAAATCGCGTTATCCTGGAAGTGAATGGGCGAAGTTGGTTGACAACCCGGAGTACCTTGATCAGAAAGACGTGAAGGATAAAGAAGAAAGCAAGGCTTATGAGTTGGTTTATCAAATGTATGTGACGCGTGATTATTACAATGCGCTTGGAGCTTGCAATAAAGTAATTACAGAAGAGCCAAATAATCATTTGCTTTGTAAATACAGATTTATGCGTGCAGTGTGCATTGGATATAGCGATGCACCGATGGGGATTCAAGAGAATTTCATTGCTGAATTGAATAAAGTAAAATCCGATTGCCCGGAGACGGAAGAAGCTTTGAAGGCTGATGAAATTTTGAGGACTTTACTAAAGGGTCCAGAGACAGAGACCACGCAGAAGCCAGAAGATAAGGGCAATCCAGATCCAGAAACACCCAAGCCAAGTCCTTATAAATTTGATGCAGGGGCAGAACATTATTTTGCTGTGATACTTCCTGTTCAAGGAACTGATTTGACCAAAGTGCGTTCAGCGATGTCTGATTTTAATTTGCAGATGTATGCATCATCTGGATTTAAAGTGACGAATAATCTTTTGGATAAGAATAATCACATTGTTTTGGTAAAACCATTTCAAGGTTCGGACTTGGCGGATGAGTACATGCGCGTATTCTTGGACGACCAGGATAAATTGAAAGACTTGAATAGTGCGCCGTATACTTACTTTTTGATATCAAAAACGAACTATATTGCGTTGTTCAAAAGCAAGAACGTAGATGAATATCTTCAGTTCTTTAATGAAAATTATTAACCCCATGTTTTCCAAAAAACAAAGAACCATGGCTAGAACACCAGAGACAGCGCCAGATATGGCGATTAACCGCATTGTGGAGGGCACTTCAATTGAAGGCGAAATCCGCTGCGAGAGCAACATCAGAATTGACGGCGTATTCAAGGGAAACTTGACTACTAAAGGTCGTTTGGTGATTGGTCCAACCGGAAAAATTGAAGGAACCATTATTTGCCAGAATGGCGAAATCGAAGGATATGTGAAGGGAAAAGTGACTGTTCAGCAGTTGCTTTCTTTGAAAGGTTCTGCTAAAGTGGAAGGCGATATTTTCACAGATAAACTCAGCATTGAACCAGGAGCTTCGTTTACTGGTGCATGCAATATGGGTGCGAAAGTGAAAGAGTTTAAGAAAGATGGAGCAAAGATCGCCGAGGCCGAAGCCGCTGCAGTCTAATTCATTTATCAAGTATTCTTCTATGGCCATTCAAATGGCAGTCACGATAGGACTGGGCGTTTGGGGTGGACTGAAGCTTGATGAGAAATTTCCGAATAAGGCACATGCTTGGACACTTACATTCTCACTGATAAGTGTGGTAGTGGCCATGTTTTTTGCGATTAAAGATTTGATGAAAAAATGATTGGAAAAACGTTTTATCCATGGCTGATTGCCGCAGCTGCAGTGCTTCTCACCGGTATATACGGATTGAGTTTAGTTATGATAATGCCGATCGTTTTATATGTTGCTGTGGTCTTTTTCGGATTGTTGACGATAGTTCTTTACAGAAATATTCTTCAAGCAAATGAGAAGAGTCCGCGTCGATTTGTGACTGCGTTTATGGGGTCGGTGACAATAAAGTTATTGGTGACCTTGGCTTTTTTAGCAATCTATTTGTATTTTGATAGAGTAAATAAGATTCCGGTTGCGCTCGGTTTTTTTGTCATTTATGTAGCGTATACAATTGTATTGGTTAAGAGTTTGACCACACATTTGGGTAACACAACAAATCATAAATAGGAATCCTACCTTATTAGTGATATTATATTTGTTATTGGCGCTTTATGTGCCTTTTTTTATGTGTTGACACTCCAATAATAACGCCTCTTATGTTAGGTTAATGTTAACAACATGGCCTTTGTGGTTAGCAATAACATAACTGTTTGAACGACCGTGGAGTAGTAGTGCTCCTTAATTTTGCCCTACAAATTTCTATACCAAAACAAATGAAAAGTAATTACACGAAAGTGCGCGTCGCGCAGTTTTTGATGTTTACCCTATCGTTGTTCGCCTTCCTTACGGTGTCGACGAGAATGAATGGTCAGGCTACTCTGCCTCACCTAGAGCCAATGGATTATACCGCTGCAGCAACATTGCAAACCCAAACCGGTTGGACGGCGATCAATACAGGTGATGATATCGTTGTGGCAAGCGGAAGCTTAAGCTATTCTGGCCTGCCTGTATCTACTGGTAATAAAGTGACATATGCAGGAGCTGGAATTGATGCTGCTAAGTTGTTTACGCAACAAACAAGCGGAACTGTTTACGCTTCATTCATTATTAATGTTGCGGCTTTGGGAGGTATGACTGCTACTGGAGGATATACTCTTGCTCTGAATGAAGGAACAGGCACGAACTATGGAGCAACTGTATGGTTGCGTGCAGATGGTGCAGGTTTCGATATTGGTATTAACCCGAGAACTACTGCAGCAAACACGCAATGGTCAACTGGGACACAAACGGTAGGAACTCCTTTGTTTGTTGTAATCAGCTACCAAATGGTATCTGGAACGTTGAATGACGTAGTGAAAATGTGGATTAACCCTGCTTTAGGCGGGTCTGAACCAACAGCCACCTTGAGTGCAACGAATGGTTTAACTGACCTTGCTAATGTGAATCGTTTCTTTATTCGTCAAGACGCTGCTACTTCAACTCCTTCGGTTGAATTAGATGAGGTTCGCATTGCGACTTCATGGGCAAGTGTAACACCAGCAGGAACCACCATTACGCCTTCTGCTACTTCTTTGACAAATTTTGGTTCTGTTTCAGTTGGAGCTTCTTCAACTGCCACGACTTTCACTGTTACTGGTTCTAACTTGACGGGCAGTGTTACGGTTACTCGTCCTTCTACAGATTTTGAAATCAGCGCTGATGGTGTGGATTGGACAAATGCTACACTTACATTGACTCAAACGGCTGGTGTTCTGGATGGCGAGCCTGTTACTATTTATGTGAGATGTTCACCTGCTTCTGCTGGCCCTCTTTCAGGTAACGTTGCTTTGTCTTCATCAGGAGCTACTACTGTTAACGTTGCTGTTACAGGAACGGGTGTAGGAACTGCTTCTCAAGATTCTGATATCATTGTTGATGGTGGATTTACTTATACTAGTAATATTGATTATGCTTCTTACCAAGCAACAGATGTAACTAACTCTAACTCGGTTGCCATTGGTCAATTCATCATACGAGATGGTGGTGCATCATCACCAGATGCTGATGCATTGAGCACAATTTTGAATGATATTTCTTTCTCTGTTACCAACCCTGGATCACTTCGCAGTGTAGCACTTTATGATGGTACTACTGAACTTGGTGAAGTAGCAGGTGGTGCAACCTTGTCTTTCACAGGTCTTACTGCTGCTGCAGCTGATGATGCAACAAAGACCCTTACATTGTATGCTACTTTCAATAGTGCGGTAACTGATAATCAACAATTTTCTTTGACGATCACAAGCGTTTCTGATGATAATGCTGGTTCATTGTTCGGTGGCATTGGTGCTCCAACAACTGCTACTACAGCAGATGAAAACAGAATTGAAGTAAGTGCTACAACTTTTGCATTTACAACTCAACCTTCTAATATCGTTGTGGATGGCACAATGTCACCAAACGTTGTAGCTCGCGCAAGAGATATCAATGGAAATAATGACTTGGATTTTGTTGCTGATTGTGAAATCACATCTTCAGGAACAATGACAGGTGAGCCATTGACAGTTACAGCAGTAGCTGGTGTGGTTACCATTTCTGGAATCGTTCACACGGTTTCAGAAACTGGAGTAACCCTTTCAATTTCTTCTGCGGCTGCATTAATTGCAGCGGTGGGCAGCGCAACATTCGATGTAACTCCACTTCCAATTCTAGCATTTGACTTTGTTGGATTGGCTGGTGATGAAGCATCTGCTACATCTACTCTTAATGATGTAAATCTTACTACATCAACAATCACTCGTGGTAGCGGTATTGCTACTGCAGCGAATGCGGATCGTTTTGGTGCGACAGGATTTACAACTGCATCTGTTTTGGATGCGAATGATTATTTTGAATTCACGGTTACACCAAACTCAGGATATGAGTTTAGTGTCACTTCAATTGTTGCAAATCTTCAAAGATCAGGAACAGGACCAACTCGCGCGGCTCTTCGCAGCAGTGCAGATGCGTATGCTTCTGACCTTGGATCAGTAGCTGTTTTGGCTGACGTTACTACAACTCAAGTTGCAACATTTACGTTTACACAAACATCTAACATTGCACCTGTAACATACAGATTGTATTTGTATTTGTCTGAAAACACTACCGGTACAGCTGGTCCAGAAAGCACTGGAAATGATATTGAAGTTTATGGTTCTACTGGAGTGAATTCAACAGACTGTAATGATATTTCAGCATGTAACTATAATGCAGCTTCTTCTGGAATTACTGAATGTATTTATCCAAGTACTACATATTATATCGACGTTGATGGCGACGGATATGCTTCAGGAACAATTCTAGCTTGCGCTCCT
>JBIIBU010000157.1:0-4765 GCA_044239235.1 Flavobacteriales bacterium | reverse complement strand
CATCCATTAATTCTCCGGGATGATCGCGAAGTCTTCCGTTTTCAGGACAATACTAAAGCGATTTTCAAAGCCTGATTCATCGCCAGTTTTGATGAAATCAAAACCAGTGGCCACCATCCCTTTTGCTTGTATTTCAGAAAAGTGATTTGGAAAATCTCTTCCAAATTTCATAAGACCTTGACCGTAGTACAACATCATGTCATATCCCAGAGCAGAGAAATCTGTTGGTTCTGATTTGAATTTTCTCCGATAGTTCTCAATCCAACGCTGATCACTTTGCGAAGCATAATCAAGGAAAATTGCTTTTGGAAAATGAATCTTAAACTTGTTGCGATTGTCAGCACTTATGCCTTCCATAGTTTCCCATTCATCGTAGCCATATACTATTGCGTCTGAAGTTTTAATCAAATCAAACATGGCGTTAATCAACTTCTTTTCGTTAGTGGGCATTACAATAATGTTCTTCTTTGTTTTTGAAAGAAGTCCACTCAATGCACTTATGGATCCGGAATTGCTTCGCACAATTTTTACAGAATCCCCTTTCGTGGAAAGGTAGGAATCTGAAAAAACTTGAACTTGCTTCACATCATCTACGTCTATAGAATTAATGAGAATCACGTTGTCATTTGCGTGATGCTGCGCAATGTAGCGTCCCATGTATTCCCATTGAGAGGCATCACTTGGACAAGCTTTACTGATGTTTTGACAAGAAAGTAAAGTTTTGTTGCTTTGAGGAACTGGGATTACAATGTGGCTTCCCGATGTTTCAGAAAAAGTTTTTACAGATGCAATTGCTTCTTTATACACTGGACCAAAAATGATATCTGCTTTTTTTGTTTCAGATTTATCAAGAGCTCTCTTCGCTGTTGAAGCGGCATCGGTAACATCATTTACATATACGTCACCAATGAATCCCATCGCTTTTAACGAGTCAGAGGCCATTTGCATACCTCTGTAAAGGTTGATGGCTACATCTCGATACATACGGTCTTTGTCATCGAGCAGACTGTCTGCAACTCCGCTGTAGAATGGCAACATTAATGAAATAGTGTACTCTGATTTTTTACCACCGCCAACAATAGGAAGAGGTTTGCTTTCTTTTGGTGTTTCTGTTGGTTTTTCAACCGAATGATTGATCGGTAACGCACGCGATGGAATCAGAATTACTTGACCTTCTTTCAATGCGTCGCCTAGTCCAGGGTTAACCATTTTGATGGCATCAACGCTTACATTGTAACTTCTAGAAATGCCATACAATGTTTCTCCTGCCACCACTGTGTGTTTTGGATATTCGAATTCGCCTTGTTTGGCAGGCGTTTCAATAGCAGTACTTTTTTTAATAGGAATTCGAAGTTCTTGTCCTTTGCTTAAACCTTTGTCACAGCCCGGATTTGCTGCTATGATTAAATTGATGTCAACGTCATATTTTTTTGATATCGCGTAAAGTGTTTCTTTCTTTTCGACAGTATGTGATAAGAAAGATTCGTTACCTTGATTGATAACTTTGCTATCGTTTATTTTAGATTTATCCGCAGGAATTTTGAGAACTTGTCCATCTTTAATTGAAGTGTCACTTCCCGGATTTGCTGCCACTACTTCATTAATATCGCACTTATACAATTTGCAAATCGCGTACAAGGTTTGACCCTTTTCAACGCTATGCATGTAGTATGCTCTACCATCCACTTCTTCCATTGGACCAATGGTTTGTGAGGTAGCAGTGAAAGAAGCGAGGCTTAATCCAAGTGAGCAAACAAATAAAAAAAGATAACTTCTCATAGTATTATTCCCATTCAATAGTTGCAGGTGGTTTGGAGCTGATGTCATATACAACTCTGTTTACACCTTTCACTTTATTAATAATGTCGTTAGAGACTTTCGCAAGGAACTCATGTGGAAGTCTACTCCAATCTGCAGTCATACCATCGGTGCTATTCACAGCACGAAGCGCTACAGCTTGTTCGTAGGTTCTTTCATCTCCCATAACTCCTACACTTTGCACAGGAAGAAGGATTGCTCCCGCTTGCCAAACTTCATCGTATAGGTTATGTTCTTTCAGTCCATTGACCCAGATCGCATCGACCTCTTGCAAGATGCGTACCTTTTCTGCTGTGATATCACCAAGGATGCGAATTCCTAGTCCAGGACCTGGAAATGGATGTCTTCCTAAAATTTCATTTTTAATTTCAAGTGAACGACCAACGCGACGAACTTCATCTTTAAACAAAAGGCGAAGTGGTTCTACAACTTGTAGTTTCATGTAGTCTGGAAGTCCGCCTACATTGTGGTGTGATTTGATGGTTTGCGAAGGACCGCCGCTTGCAGAAACTGATTCTATGACATCTGGATAGATTGTTCCTTGCCCAAGCCATTTAGCATCACTGTATTGTTTTGATTCTTCATCAAATACTTCGATGAATACTCGGCCGATTGCTTTGCGTTTCGCTTCTGGATCAGTAAGACCAGCAAGCGCAGTATAGAATCTGTCTTTTGCATTGACACCTTTTACATTTAGCCCCATATCCTGGTAGCTATGCAAAACTTCTTCGAATTCATTTTTACGAAGAAGACCATTATCTACAAAAATGCAAATGAGGTTTGCTCCAATCGCATGATGAATAAGCATTGCTGCAACTGATGAGTCAACGCCGCCAGAAAGACCAAGAATTACTTTGTCATTTCCGATTTTCGCTTTCAGCTGAGCAACTGTTTCTTCTACAAAGAAAGCAGGGGTCCAGTCTTGTGAACAACCACAGATATCTACTACAAAGTTTTGAAGGAGTTGTTTTCCATCAATGCTGTGATAGACTTCTGGGTGAAATTGAACACCGAAAATATTTTGATCACCGATTTGATAACCCGCACATTCTACGTCAGTGGTAGAGCAGATGATTGTTGAATTCGGACCAGCGTTTTTTATAGTGTCCCCATGTGACATCCAGACTTGTGAATTGGATGGTACATTTTTGAGCAATGGGTTTTCAGAATTAACCGAAACAAGGTTTGCTCTGCCGTATTCTCGATGAGTGGATCTCATTACTTCACCACCGCTTACTTCTGCGAGCAGCTGAGCGCCGTAGCATATTCCGAGAACAGGAAGTTTGCTTGTGTATTTTGAAATGTCAGGTTTAGGTGCGTTTTCTTCTTTAACCGAAAAAGGGCTACCTGAAAGAATGATACCTTTGACGTTATCTGAAAGTTCAGGAGCTTTGTTCCAAGGATGAATTTCGCAGTAAATATTTAGTTCGCGCACTCGTCTTGCGATAAGCTGAGTTACCTGCGAACCGAAATCCAGGATAAGAATGGTCTCGTGCATGGCGCGAAATTAAGGATTCCGCTCTATACATTTACTGAATACTTTTGCATCATGATATTGAAAAATTTAACAGGCAAGATATTGGTCTTGGCATCAAAGAGTCCGCGAAGGCAGCAATTGTTGGCAGGACTAGATATTGAATTTGAGGTTAGGACGAAAGATGTAGATGAGTCATTTCCTTCGAATTTGCAAGCAGGCGAGATTCCGTCCTATTTGGCGAAGGTCAAAGCAGAGGCATTCCGTCAGGATTTGGCGCCTAATGAGGTCTTGATTACAGCTGATACCGTTGTTTGGGTGGATGGTCGAGTGCTCAATAAACCGGAGAACAGAGAAGAGGCGATCTATATGCTGAATCAGTTGAGTGGGAATGTGCACCACGTTTATACCGGTGTTAGTGTGGTTTCGAAAGACAAGAGTGTGGTGTTTGTGGATGAGACTAAAGTGGAGTTTGTATTGCTAAGTGATGAAGAAATATCCCATTACATCGATAAATATAAACCCTATGATAAAGCAGGGTCTTATGGGGTGCAGGAGTTTATAGGTTATATAGGAATCAACAGGTTGGAGGGCTCGTATTTCAATGTTATGGGGCTTCCGGTGCATAAGCTGTACGAGGTTTTGAAGGATTTCTAAATAAAATACTTGTATATTTGAGAAGAATTGATACCTTTGCCCCCTCAAATTTTTGAGAACACCTGGAAAGGTGGGTGAGTGGCTGAAACCAACAGTTTGCTAAACTGTCGTACTGGGAAACTGGTACCGGGGGTTCGAATCCCCCCCTTTCCGCCAGAATTTTCGGGGTGTAGCGTAGCCCGGTATCGCGCCTGCTTTGGGAGCAGGAGGTCGTAGGTTCGAATCCTGCCACCCCGACGAAAAAAGGTCAAGGTTCGAAGTTTATTATATAAACTTTGAACCTTGTGTCTTTTTAAGAGGCCTCGTAGCTCAGGGGATAGAGCAACTGCCTTCTAAGCAGTCGGTCGCTGGTTCGATTCCAGCCGAGGTCACTAAAATTTTTCAAAGCGGTCCAACTTTTTGTTCGGCCGCTTTTTTTTACCCCCTCATTTCTAGTTTTTCCGTTTCACTTCTTATTATAACATGACGAATGTCAGTTTGTTATGTAACATTAGTGACAGAACTTGCATGTGTAGTTTTTGGAATTTTGTCTCAAAGAAAATTACACAAAAATATTTCGTCATGAAACTAGAACAGATTTACACCGGTTGTATAGCTCATGCAGCTTACTACCTTGAAAGCAACGGTGAAGCTGCGATCTTCGATCCACTTCGCGAAGTTCAACCTTATATCGATCGCGCTAATAAGGACAATGCAAAAATCAAGTATGTTTTTGAAACGCACTTCCACGCTGACTTCGTTAGCGGTCACCTTGATTTGAAAAAGAATGCAAATGCTGAAATTGTCTTCGGCCCCACTGCAAAGCCAGGTTACCAA
>JBIIBU010000155.1:0-4815 GCA_044239235.1 Flavobacteriales bacterium | reverse complement strand
CTGTTATTGATTGTAATCTCGCTCCATCTGGAATTGAAGGATGCACTTATGAAACTGCTATCAATTACAATCCTTCAGCAGCTTTAGATGATGGCACATGTATTTTTGATTGTGTAACCACAAATTGTCCCGCAGACTTGAACGACGATAATATTATCGGTGTAGCAGATCTACTTATTTTCTTGAATGTATTCGGTTCGAACTGTCAATAGTGTCTAAGATGGGGGATTGTTAAATAGTGAGACTGTGTGAAAGTGCGGCAGTGTGACAGATATACAGTGTGGCGGTTAGCCAGTGAGACAGTTAGCCAGTGAAATGCTTTGATCACTGTCGCACTGCCACACTAATTTACTGCCACACTGGGCTACAACTTCATCGTCAACGCGATACGCTTTCTTTGAAGGTCTACTTCTACTACTTTCACTCGAACCTTCTGATTTAGCTTCACAACTTCATTCGGATCTTTGATGAATTTATTGGCCATCTGTGAAATGTGAACCATTCCATCTTGCTTTACTCCAATATCAACAAAGCAACCGAAGTTGGTAATATTGGTTACGATGCCAGGAAGCTCCATGCCCTCATATAAATCTTCTGGCTTGCGAACATCAGCAAAACTGAATGTTTCAATTTGCGATCGTGGGTCGCGGCCGGGCTTTGCTAATTCTTTCAAAATATCTTGAATCGTCGGCAAACCAGCCTTTTCAGAGATATATCTCTTAGGATCAATTTGCTTGCGAAGTGATTCTTCTTTGATCAATTGCTCGATAGTACAATTGAGATCCTGCGCCATTTTTTCTACAATAGAATAACTCTCTGGGTGAACTGCACTGTTGTCCAAAATGTTTTTTGCGCCAGGTATTCTTAAGAATCCTGCACTTTGCTCAAATGATTTATCGCCGAGTTTTGGTACTTTTTTCAATGATGCGCGCGACTTGAAAGGGCCGTTTTCTTCTCTGAATTTTACAATGTTCTCCGCCAACTTTGGACCTAATCCCGAGACATACGTCAGCAAACTTTTGCTCGCTGAATTGACGTTTACACCTACATTATTTACACAGCTCAAAACAACAGTATCAAGACTTTCTCTCAATTTATTCTGATCTACATCGTGCTGATATTGCCCAACGCCTATTGATTTTGGATCGATCTTCACCAATTCTGAAAGAGGATCGGCCAATCTTCTTCCGATAGATACAGCGCCTCTTACAGTGATGTCTTGATCTGGAAATTCTTCACGTGCAATTTCAGAAGCAGAATAAATAGAGGCACCGCTTTCATTCACCATGAAAACATCAATACCTTTTTCTAATTCTAATGAACGAATGAATTGCTCTGTTTCTCTACCTGCTGTTCCATTGCCGATGGCAATAGCTTCAATTGCAAAGCGCTTTACAAGGCCTTTGATTTCTTCGCCAGCTCTGCGTTCTTCACGCTGAGGTTCGTGCGGATAGATGACAGTTTCTGTCAATAATTTCCCTTCTTCATTCAAGCACACTACTTTACAACCCGTTCTAAAACCCGGGTCTAGAGCTAGAATGCGCTTATTTCCCAATGGTGCAGCAAGTAATAGCTGACGAAGGTTTTCTGCAAAAACTTTTATCGCCTCTTCATCCGCTTTGGCTTTATATAATGATCGAAATTCATTCTCGATAGAAGGTTCTAGTAATCGTTTATAACTATCTTTTATAGCCAATGCGATTTGATCGCTGGCATCCGTATTCCTTTTGATAAAAAGGTTTTCCAATTTCTCCACAGCAAACTCTTCTTCGGGAGCAATACGCATGCGTAAAACCCCCTCTTCTTCCCCACGGAACATAGCCAACAGTCGATGAGACGGACTGCGATGCAATGGTTCTTCAAATTCAAAATAATCTTTATACTTAATACCTTCTGTTTCTTTGTCTCTCGCCACTTTTGTTTTCACGGAAGCATAGCGCTGAAACTCATGTCTAATGGTACTTCTGGCGATTTCATTTTCATTTACAACTTCTGCGATAATATCGCGAGCGCCTGCCAAAGCATCATCTTCTGACTTCACTTCATTCTTTATAAAACGTGCAGCTTCTCTGAATACATCACCATTTTGTTCTTTCATCAACCAATCGGCCAATGGCTCTAAACCATTCTCTTTAGCAATAGCAGCCTTCGTGCGACGCTTTGGTTTGTAAGGCAAATAAATGTCTTCTAATATTTGAAGATCATCACACTCTACAATTCTCTTCTTAAGCTCCGCCGTTAACTTGCCTTGCTCTTCAATTGTAGACAAGACAGTTTGTTTGCGTTTTTCCAATTCTTTTTTTCGCAAATCCTCTTTGCGAATTTCTTCTATCTCAACTTCATCAAGACCTCCCGTCACCTCTTTGCGGTAACGAGCGATGAACGGAATAGTGCAGCCCTCTTCGAGCAACCTAACGGTAGCCTCTATTTGTGATTTTGAAATCATACGTTTTGTAATTAAGTGTTTTGAAAAAACCGAACGAACGTTCAGTTTACAAACTCCGCCATTTCAAGTTGAATTTTCTTTGCCTCAGCTTTAGCTGCTTCAGCATAATCGCTTCCGTTTGAAGCATATAAAATTGATCTAGATGCATTCACTAATAGCCCTACATCTTCCGTCAATCCATACTTTGCCACTTCTTGCAAGCTTCCTCCTTGTGCACCAACACCAGGAACAAGCAAGAAATGATTTGGGATAATCTTTCGAATATCAGCCAACATTTCTGCGCGGGTTGCACCCACTACAAACATGGTATTTTCATGAGTGCCCCAAGAAGAAACTTTTGATAGTACATCTTCGAAAAGTCGCTTTCCTCCTACTTCATGCATTTGAAAGTCATTAGCACCAGGATTAGATGTTAAGGCAAGCACGATGGCCCATTTGTCTTTGAATTCAAGAAATGGTGCCACGCTGTCTTTTCCCATATATGGAGCCACTGTCACTGAATCAAAGCCGTATGTTTCAAAGAAAGTCTTTGCATAATAAGTAGAAGTATTTCCAATATCACCGCGCTTTGCATCAGCAATTGTGAAATGGTCTTTGCCAATATATTCGACAGTTTGTTCTAGGATATCCCAGCCCTCTTTTCCAAGACATTCATAAAATGCAATGTTCGGTTTGTATGCTACGCAATAGTCACGTGTAGCGTCGATAATAGCTTTATTGAAATCAAGTATAGAGACGCCCGCAGGAATCTTAGCAGGGTCTGTATCTAATCCTACACACAAAAACGATTTTCTCTCTCTAATGAGTTCAACAAGTCTAGAATAATTCATCTTCTTAATTATTGATTGGCCGCCGCCAATAATTTCTCTGTGTTCTCTGCAATTTTCAAAGCATCAATTACTTCTTCGATTTCGCCATTTAGCGCAGCATCCAAGTTGTACAATGTCATGTTGATTCGGTGATCAGTTACGCGACCTTGAGGAAAATTGTACGTGCGGATTTTCGCACTTCTGTCACCTGTGCTCACAAGCGATTTACGCATACGAGCGCGTTCTTCTTGTCTGCGATTTACTTCCGCTTCGAAGATACGGGTGCGCAAAACTGTGAGAGCAGTCTCATAGTTCTCGTGTTGAGATCTACCTTCTTGACAAGCCACTACCACACCCGTTGGCAAGTGTGTTAGTCGCACCGCAGATTCGGTTTTATTGACGTGCTGTCCACCCGCTCCGCTCGAACGATAAGTATCACGTTGAATATCTGCTGGATTTAGAATAACGTCAAACTCTTCAGCTTCAGGCATCACTGCTACTGTAGCAGCTGAGGTATGCACGCGGCCTTGAGCCTCCGTTTCAGGTACACGCTGAACGCGGTGAACACCACTTTCAAATTTCAAAGTACCATAAACATCTTCACCACTTATCTCGATTGAAACTTCTTTGTAACCGCCCATGGTTCCTTCACTTACAGAAAGCACGCTGTATTTCCAACCTTTATTAGCAATGTAGCGCGTGTACATTTTGTACAAATCGCCTGCAAATATTGACGCTTCATCGCCACCAGTTCCAGCTCGTATTTCAAGAATACAGTTCTTGGTGTCCTCGGGATCTTTAGGAATAAGAAGATACTTGATATCCTCTTCCATGGTCTCGCGTTGTGGTAGCAGAAGATCCAATTCCTCTTGCGCCATTTCTTTCATATCAGCATCTTCATTTCCACCAAGGATATCTTTTGCTGATTGAATGTTGCTGAGCAAGTTTTTATACTTGTTATATGTTTCTACAATAGAGCCGAGATCCTTGTATTCCTTCATCAATTGCGGATATCGTTTCATATCCGAAATCACAGTAGGGTCAGTAATCATCTTACCTACTTCATGAAATCGATCAACAATGGCCTCTAATCTGGGCAGTAAGTCTGTCATAATTCGCTTTTCTTATTTATCAATTATGATAAATGAATTCCTCTCCATTTGCTTTAATAGTTAGTTTCTTTTCAGCCGAAGCTTCCACTCTACCAACTATTTGAGCTTCCATATTGTATTGAGCCGCAATGTCGATAATCGACTTCGCAGTATTCTCATCTGTATAAATTTCCATTCGGTGTCCCATATTGAACACACGGTACATTTCTTTCCAATCTGTTTTTGACTCTTGCTGAATAGCTACAAAAAGTGGTGGCACATCAAACAAATTGTTTTTGATAATATGTACATCATTCACGAAGTGAAGCACTTTCGTTTGTCCACCGCCACTACAATGCACCATTCCATCAATATTAGCTCTATGCTGATCAAGAATTGATTTAATCACAGGAGCATAAGTTCTTGTCGGTGAAAGCACAAGCTTTCCAGCATTCAATGGAGAACCTTC
>JBIIBU010000242.1:0-3485 GCA_044239235.1 Flavobacteriales bacterium | reverse complement strand
AGAAATGAAGAAGGAAGAAATTAATATTGTTTGGTTCAAGCGCGACTTAAGACTTCAAGATCATGAGCCGCTGCATAATGCGCAACAATCTAAACTTCCATTTCTACTAATCTACATTTTCGAACCTTCGGTAATGGCCTATGACGACAGCGATGTCAGGCATTGGCGATTTGTTTTTGAATCTCTAAAAGAGATGAACGAAAAGTTGAAAGTCTTCAATGCGGAGATTTTTATTTTTCACAATGAAGCTGCTTTTGTCTTTGAAAAGCTCGCTGCTCATTATTCAATCAACACCGTTTTTTCTTCGGAAGAAATAGGCAATGGATTGACCTACGAGCGAGACAAAGCAATGCAATCGTTCTTTCGAAATAACCAAATTGCTTGGAAGGAATTTCAAACGAATGGTAT
Organism: Flavobacteriales bacterium; assembly: GCA_044239235.1. Taxonomy (GTDB): domain Bacteria; phylum Bacteroidota; class Bacteroidia; order Flavobacteriales_D; family Sanyastnellaceae; genus JAIXWP01. Next base: position 3,077 of record JBIIBU010000242.1, on the reverse strand, counting down.
CGTTCGAAGGCTGAAATCACGCAAGGAATGGGACAGTCGCTGGGAGGCGAAGATGACAAGTCAACCTGTTTTTTTTGATGAAAAGAAAGTCAACGCAGTTCGACTCGACGAAGCGATTTATCTCGACATCAAAGGTCCTGAACTAAGTGAAGAAATAAAGACGCGTAATACCAATTTTCAGCAAGGTGGTGAATATTGGGCATGGCGATACTTGAAGAGTTTTATGAATGATCGTTATGGCGATTATAGCAGAAATATTAGCAGTCCATCGTTGAGCAGAAAGAGTTGCAGCCGCCTTTCTCCATACCTCGCTTATGGCAATATCAGCATGCGAATGGTATATCATATCACCACTCGGCATTACAGTGAATCGATTAATAAGAGAGCCTTATCCAATTTCATTTCTCGCTTGCATTGGCATTGTCATTTCATGCAGAAGTTCGAAGATGAATGCCGATATGAATTTGAGAATATCAATCGCGCTTACAATACTTTGGTAAAGCCTAAGAATGAAGAATACATAAAGGCCTGGCAAAATGGTCAAACAGGTGTTCCGCTGATTGACGCATGTATGCGGTGTGTGGTGCAGACGGGTTATCTGAATTTCAGAATGAGGGCAATGGTGGTTTCTTTTTTTGCTTTTAATCTTTGGCAAGATTGGCGAGAATTACATTTTCTAGCGCGACAATTTCTCGATTATGAGCCGGGCATTCATTATCCGCAACTGCAGATGCAGAGCGGCACAACAGGTGTTAACACTATCCGCATTTACAATCCCATTCGCAATTCAGAATCGCATGATAAGGATGGTATTTTTATCAAGCAATGGATTCCTGAGTTGACAAACGTTCCCGCTCATTTGATTCACGAGCCGCATAAACTAACGCTCATAGAACAGGAATTATACAGTTGTGAGATTGGCAAAGATTATCCTTTCCCCATTGTGGATGTCGAAAAGACGCGCAAAGCTGCTAGCGAAATCATGTGGGGTTTCCGCAAGGGCAGTGATGTCAAGGAGGAAGGCAAGCGTATTTTGAAAAAGCACGTGAACTCAGCCGACAAAAAAATGGCCTTCAAAGTCAAGAGGAAATGATAGTATAAATACTATCTTTGTTTTCTTAGGAAAAAGTCTTTTTTACTGCGTAAAGACGCCTGCAATATGAAACGAAAGAAAATAACTTTAGTTCTGGAAAAAGGAAAGGATGATTTCGGCGCATGGGCTGAAAATATCCCCGGAATCTATGGTGCTGGAAATACTTCGGCCGAAGCAAAAAGTTCTGTAGAAGAAGCAATAGCTATCTATATCAAGGAAAATTCAAAATTACCGGCTGTTTTGAAAGGTGATTTTGAAATAGTATACAAGATGGACACTGTGAGTTTGCTCAACTATTACAAAGGTATTTTTACAAAAAGTGGGCTAGAGAAAATTACGGGAATCAATCAAAAACAGCTACAACATTATTCTACAGGTCACAGAAAACCGAGACAAACGCAAGCGAAGAAAATTGAATCCGCACTTCACAACTTAGGAAAAGAGTTGCTTTCAGTTCAAATGTAAAATCAAATCTTCCCGCGCGAACTACGACACTTATCACTGCAGTATTTGACCTCGTCCCAAACCTTCTCCCACTTCTTTCTCCATGTAAAAGGACGGTGGCAAACGAGGCATTCCTTTGATGGAAGATCACTTTTCTTAATGCGCTTTTTCATCGAGTGATTTTAAATAGTCATCCGCAATGCGAAGATGTGCTTCTTTTTTATCAGGATCCATTTTGTCAAAGCTTCTAATCAACATGCCCAGTCGAGGGTTTTGCGAAAAGAAGGCCCTTTGTTTATCCATGAAATTCCAAAACAAACCATCCCAGATTTTCTGCCAATCTCCTTTCGGATAATCACTCATTTTCATCAAGTAATTACTTCCGCTGATATACGGTTTTGTCGACATCACTCCGCCATCGGCGAATTGACTCATGCCATACACATTAGGCACCATAACCCAATCGTAAGAGTCGATAAACATTTCCATAAACCATCTATACACATCATCTGGATCAAATTCACAGAGCAACATGAAATTGCCCAACACCATCAATCGCTCGATGTGATGACAATATCCCGTCTTCAGTACTTTCTTTATTGTAATGTCGATAGGTTCAATTCCAGTTGTACCATCCCAAAATGACTGAGGGATTTTGCGTTTGAATTTCCAATAGTTCGTCGTTCGCTCTTGTGTGCCCTTCAATTCATAAACAGCACGTATAAATTCTCTCCAGCCTATGATTTGACGAATAAATCCTTCCGTCGAATTCAACGGAATGTTATGCGTTTCCGCGAACTCTAGAGTGGCATCCACGATGTATTGCGGTGTGATTAAACCGACATTCAACATCGGAGTGAGGACGCTGTGATTTAATACCAATTGTTTTGAAACAATAGCATCTTCGTAGATTCCAAACTCTTGAAATCTTGTTTTCAAAAATTCTTTAAACCATTCTTTACTCGCATCGAATGTGCATGGATAATTGAAGTCAGCTGATAGCTCCCCATAGTTATTTCCAAATTGCGCATTCACATAATTATTCGCCTCTGTATGAAAAGCTGTAGCCTTCGTGAAATCTGTTCTTGGAGGTGTTTTTCCTTTCGGATATTTAGCCCTATTGTCTTCATCAAATGACCACTTTCCTCCTGCAGGTTTGCTTGCACTTTCAAGCAATATGTTCTTACTTTTTCGCTGATGAATGTAATAGTCTGTTTGAAACATTCTCTTCTTTGTTTCAAAGAAGGATTTGTTTGTTTCAGTAGTATTGAGAAATAGGGGAGACTGGATTTTTAAATTTTTCACATCCTCTTTACTACAAGCGCCCGCAATGTGCGCTTCTAGCCAATTATCCGTAGTGTCGATATAATGAAACTCAGAAATGCCATTTGTTTTTAGAAATGAAATGAGATTCCGAATATCGTTGCGCTCGTCTGAGGACTCGATGAAATGGACTTTTAGTCCTTTTGACAATAAGAATGATTCATAGAACTTCATGCTCGCTCTATGATGCTGCAGCTTTTGTTTATGAAAATTATAT
>JBIIBU010000022.1:0-14832 GCA_044239235.1 Flavobacteriales bacterium | reverse complement strand
CAGCGATAGAAGTGGACTATCCTCAAATAATTGATGAGGGAATACTATGCCTGTGGATGTGGTCTCTTGCTTACTTTCGCGCATGGATACTCGAAGAAATGTGTTGAACTAGCTTGTACAACAGTTCTAGAGTAATAAAGTTTGGCAAGCAAAATGAAATTCATCAACATACATGCGCATTCGAAGACAGCTAACTCAGCTGTCTTGTTGAACGCGCATGAAAATTTCCTAGCGCTTGACTTAAATGCATTTTACTCAATCGGACTGCACCCTTGGTATATCAAGGTGTCATATGCATCACAGGAATTAGAGCTATTAAAATTTTCAGCAACTAAACCAAATGTTCTCGCCATCGGAGAATGCGGACTTGATCGAGTTTGCGATACAGACTTTGAATTGCAAAAGCATTGTTTCATCAAGCAAATTGAACTGGCTAATGAGGTTGAAAAGCCTTTGATTATACATTGCGTTCGCGCTTTTGATGAAGTGATTCATTTGTTGAAACAACACCATGTTTCTGTTCCAGTTATTTTTCATGGTTTTAATAAAAATGAAAAAGTGGCTTCGCAGGTATTGGATGCTGGCTACTTATTGTCATTTGGACAAAAACTCATGTTTGAAAGCACCGCCGCTGTGTTTAAATCAACACCTTTAGACCGACTGTTTTTAGAAACAGATGATGGTTGCTTGGCGATAGAAGAGGTTTATAAAATGGCTGCAGAAATAAAGGGGATTACAATGGAGCAATTGCAGAAACAAATTCAAAAAAATGCTAATCTTGTTTTTGGAGAAAATACTTTTGGAATATGAATGATCTTTCGTGGTTGTCTAGAATGAGCCTATTAGTAGGGCAGGAGAAGTTGGAAGTGCTCACTAAGAAGCACGTTATGGTAGTAGGAATGGGAGGAGTGGGTTCTTTCGCTGCTGAATTTATTGCACGCGCTGGAATAGGAAAAATGACCATCATCGACGGAGATACTGTTGATCCAACGAATAGGAATAGACAGTTACCAGCGCTCTCTACAAACCACGGCGAACCAAAGGTTCAGATCATGGCGGAGCGATTGAAGGCGATTAATCCAGAGTTGGAGTTGAACGTGGTGCAAGAGTTCATCAATCCCGACATGGTAGATAAGCTCATTGCATTAAAGCCTGATTATATAATTGACGCTATTGATAGTATTACTCCGAAGATTACATTTATTCGTGGTGCCTATACAAGCAAAATTCCACTTGTAAGCAGCATGGGAGCTGGCGCTAAATTCGATCCCACTCGTTTGCAAGTGGTTGATATTTCTAAAACATTCAATTGTCCTTTTGCTCAGCAGATCAGAAAGAACTTAAAAAATCACGGTATTCGAAAGGGGGTGAGAGTGGTCTTTAGCGCGGAAGAACCGGTGAGAGAAAGCTTGATGCTCACCGACGGCAAGAACTACAAGAAGTCCGCCTACGGTACCATCTCCTACATGCCCGCCACCTTCGGTTCGGTAACGGCAAGTGTGGTGATTCGCGATTTGCTGGGGATTAAGCTTTAGGCTGTTGGCTATTGGCGTTAGGCTTTGGGTCTGGCCACGGTCGGGACCACCTCCCTTTCCACATTTAGTTTGCGTTTCAAGGTCCCTGAGCGTAACGAAGCGAAGCGAGTGTAGTCGAAGGGTGGTCCCGACCGTGGCCTTACCATCATTTCCTCTTGAAACTCACCGCCGCGCCGCCGCCTTGCGCTAGCGCAAGAACAAGCTTTGATTTGGAAGTGACTTCTACTGTTCGGATTTTGTAGCTCATTGGATTGGTATTCCATGAGGCTTCTTTGCCGTCTTCGTAAATCGTTGCAATGTATTTAACACCTGGTTCAAGAAATGATAAAGCAAGTTCTGTTGTACGCGCATTCTCATCTGTGATTGCACCAAGGAACCAATCTTCTGTATTCTTTTCTTTTCTAACAACAGTGATATAATCACCTGGTTCTGCTTCTAGATATATGCTCTTCTCCCAATCAATACCAACGTCTTTTATGAATTGAAATGCATCTGAATACTTGATATAATTTTCTGGTAAATCTGCTGCCATTTGAAGCGGAGAGTACATCGTAACGTACAATGCAAGTTGCTTCGCTAATGTGGTATGCACTTGTTCTTTCGCGCCATCTTTGTAGTGACCGATTTTGATTTCGAAGATCCCAGGAGTGTAATCCATCGGACCACCAAGCAATCTGGTAAATGGCAATATTGTTTCGTGTGCAGGAGGATTTCCAATACTCCATGCATTGAATTCATTTCCACGTGCTGCTTCTGCTGCTATGTAGTTTGGGTAAGTTCTATTCATGCCAGTTGGTCTAGAACTCTCATGTGAGTTGACCATCAAACGGTTATCAGCGGCGCGTTTCACTACGTGGTGATAGTGATTGACCATCGCTTGTCCATCATGATGTTCGCCGCGAGGAATGATTTTACCAACGTAACCTGTCTTTACCGCAGGATATCCAAAATCTACCATCAATTGAATCGCACGATCCAAGTGTCTTTCGTAGTTTCCTACAGAACCAGATGTTTCATGGTGCATGATCATTTTGATTCCTTTCGATTTGGCATACTCACTGATTTCTTGAATGTTGAAGTCGGGATAAGGAGTTGTGAAATCGAAGACCTCTTCTTTCCAATTGCCAAACCAATCTTCCCATCCAACGTTCCAACCTTCTACTAGCACCCCGTCAAATCCATTTGCAGCCGCAAAATCGATGTAAAACTTAGTTCGCTCGGTCGTAGCGCCATGAAGGCCACTTGCGACAAGGCTGCCGTCGTTCTGCGCGTTTTGTGATCCAGCATAATCCCATGTTGATTTTCCGATATGCATCTCCCACCAAATACCAACGTACTTCATAGGTTTGATGTAGGACACATCTTCAATCTTGCAAGGCTCATTCAAGTTCAATGTCATCTTGGATGAAAGAATTACACGAGCGTCATTACTAATCATAATGGTTCGCCAGGGTGTTTTACAAGGCGCTTGAAGATAGGCTTTGTCACCGATTGCATTTGGAACAAGCGTAGAGGAAAATGTTTTCGTCGCTGTGTTGCATGACAAATGCATAACAGGATAATTGTCTAATGCCGCTTCGAAAATATTGATGTAGATGCCTTCTGCAGTCTTCATCATTAAAGGGGATTGAACAATGTTGGTCTTAGGAAAAGTTTTGAAACCAATGCCATTGTTCAAGTCCACTTTTTTCATGTCGATCTCAGAAATCTTTGTTTCTAGATAAACATATTCTTGGCTATCAAAATCCCCCGGAATCCAGAATGTCTTATGATCTCCATTCATTTGAAATGAAGTGAGTTCATCAGAAATAATGAAGTAATTAAGGTTGGGTTGTTTAGGAAATTCATAACGAAAAGCTACGCCTTCATTGAAAACACGCACTATGATATTGAGCAAACGATTTGTTTCTTTTTGTATGAGAAAGAACGTTGCCTCCTTGCAATGATTCACGATCTCCGATTGCTCACCCATCACAGGGCTCCAAACTTCGTTGATTTCTCTATCTGAATAATTAAGTATTTCAAAGTTGGAATAGAGGTCGCCCAATTCTTTCAATTCAAATCCCAGGCTGCTATTTCCAACGATTTCCTTATCGAAGTAATTCACAGAGTACCCAGGTATTCCATTCTCGCTCAATCCAAATTTCAGTTTAATCTCACCCGAAGGAGACGAAATAGTTTGAGCCACGAGGAAGTTGGATAGGAGGAGAGACATGAGGGTGAGGATTGGTTTGGACATTGGAAAATGGGGAAATGGGAGAATGGGAGAATGAGAAAATGTAAAATGAGCAAAGCGAATAAAAAAAAAGCACACGCAAGTGTGCAATTCAGAAGGGGGGGCCATGCGCGAAGCGCATTACACACTCGCCAAAGGCGAGTTACACCCCCGCACAAGCGGGGTAAACCACTCCGGAAGCGAAGCGCCCGGAGGGTACACCACCGAAGTCATTAATCATACTTCGGCTTCTTGTCACGCTTCTCAGCCTTTTTCTCTTTAGCTGTTTTCGTTGCGGTCTTCTTGACCTCTTTCTTTTGGTCTTGTCCTTTTCCCATGATATTGTTGTTTTGAAATTTCTAACCCAAATGACAACAATTTATTCCAAATTTCCAAATGAAAAAGTGCACGCAAATGCACCCGAGTGAAAGAAGTGCACCCAAATGCACCCAAGTGAAAGAAGTGCACCCGAGTGGAAACAAATGAACCCGAATGAACCCGAATGAAAAAAGTGCACCCAAATGAAATAACTAAATCATTTGTTTCCATTTGTGTTCACTTGTTTCCACTTGTGTTCACTGTCTCACTGCCACACTGAATTTACTGCCACACTAGTCTCATCGCAGCATCTGCAGCTTTACAACACTTTCTCGATTGTCGGTTTTAACGTGAACTAGGTAAAGTCCATTTTCTAGATTGTCTAATGAAAATGAGCTTTTCCAATTGTTTTGGTAGACTATTCTGCCTGAAAGATCTGTAATTGTTATGAATGCATTTTCATTATCCCATGTACTAATTTGGAAATTGCCATCTGTTGGATTTGGATAGATAATTATTTCATTTTCGGATTGCGCTATCAATTCATCTTCGATATCCAATGTCGTAAAGTTGCTCGATCCAGCCACGCTCACACAATAGGATTGTCCGAAATGGATGGGGGCATTCTCACCGAAAACAGGACTTACACGAACGGCATATGTTCCTCCTGATTGAAATCCATTTGAAGGTTTTATTTGGAAGAATTTTGTGTTGATTGGACCGAGGTAAATCATTGGCAGACTAGGAATGTCTGTACGAGTCACTTCCCAAGCATAACGCTGAGATCCACAAATATGGGGGGTCTCCTGAATGTAAGAATACATGTTCTTTACGATAGGACATTGATCGGATGTTCTGATCCCGGCATTGTTTGGTGTACCAATATTCATAGTGCTGATCTGCGTGCCAAGCACCGATATAAATTCAGTATTGCCTAGCCCATCAGCTAGCTGATAAATGGCATCTATAGTAACGTTGTAGGACGTGTTATATGTGAGACCCGCAACTGATGAGAGTGCAATTACCGTTGAGCCATATTTCGTGTGTGTCACAGTTGCACCGCCCAATACAGGGGCAAAGCGGAATGTATATCCTTGTGCTGCAACATAGCTCGCTTTATAGTTTGAACATAACGTGAAATCAGTGTTGGTGTAATCACACGTTGTTGCAAGTAGTTTGGAAAGGCATAGGCTAAATGCTCCATTGCCTTGTGATGAATTGTAATTTCGAACGGAGATAAAATATGTCGCGCCTGCGGTTAATCCACCAAAATTAAGTTTTTCATTTCCCAGTCCCGAATTGATATTCTCCGTTTGAATCAAATTGCCATTGCTGTCTTGAAGTTCTAAGAGCAAATTGTTTTCACTTGTATTTGCTTGAACACGAATGCCACTTGTTGGAGCAACGAATGTGTACCATAAATCTTCGCCCGTGATGCAGGTACTTTCACTTTCGTTAGAACTAGATGCCTCTGTAAGATCACCCGAAATAGAACTACATGAATTGACATTTCCGACGGGAATAGAAGTGGCATTTGATTTTGAATCATTGACCGCATAATTCGTTGAGCATTGCGATGAACCTGTGGATATGATTGTTGGCGTCAAATCGCTTTCATATACTCTCACATAGTCTATTTCGTAGGTAGCAGGAAACTGAGTTGATCCGTTTGGATTACCGGGCCAGTTGCCACCAATAGCGAGGTTTAGCAATAGAAAGAAAGGCTTTTGAAAAGTGTTTTGTGTATTGTTGCCAGCGGAGAAATTGTATTGAAAATAGTTGACATTGTCGACATAAAAACGGGCATAGTTTTCATTCCAAATTACACCGTAGGTATGAAACTCATTTGGTGAAATAGGTGTGGTGCCACCGCTATTTGTGTTGCCTCCGTTAAACCAGTGAACAGTGCCATGAACGACACTTTCATTGTTGATGTGCTCCATGATGTCAATTTCACCGCAGTGAGGCCAACCATCAGTTCCAATGTTTTCACCGAGCATCCAGAATGCGGGCCAAACGCCTTGTCCATATGGTATTTTTAATCGGGCTTCTACTTTTCCGTATTTGAATTCAAATTTATTGTTGGTGATTAATCGAGCTGAAGAATACGAACTGCCATTAGAATTTTCTTGAATGGCTTTGATGTTTAGAACACCATTGGAGATAAATGAATTGGCGCTACTCGCAGTGTAGTTCTGTAACTCATTATTGCCCCAACCCCAATTGCCTAACTCGTGTGTCCATGTATTTGTATTAATAGAGCTTCCGCTAAATTCATCGCACCAAACTAGATTCCAATTCGGTATTATTTCTGGGATGCAATCGCTGCATGAATTGTAGCAAACCACACTTAAAACAGTCGTTCCCGTAATGTTCAAATATCTGTTGGTGAAACCAAAGTTGGTGACAGTGCATGACGTGCCTGCTTGAAAATTTTCCGCTCCAGCCCAGTTGTCATAAGTGAATTTGTATTCTAATCCGCCTGCAGGAATATCGATAGTTGTTTCCCAAATGTTGTCGCCATTGACATCCGACATGTAATTGCAATCGCCACACCATCCGTTAAAATTACCAGCAACTGCAGGATTGGTATACCCTGTTTCGTTTTGCATATTTACTTTGAAAGTAATATTGAAAGCTTGACTTTGTATTGCAACAAGAAGCAACACGATAGAGTGGAGGAGCGGTTTAAACATGGTTTGGTTTTTTGCTAATATACACTTTTTGTACAAATTACAATAAGCGTAAAATAAGGACTTAATTTGCTCGAGAATAACGAATAGATTAATCTATTTGTGTAATGATATAAGTGTTGGGATCAAACGAAACATTTTCTCCCAAACCTTTGCCCAAAAATACTTTTCCTATTGGAGAAGCAGGGGATATCACGAATAGATTTTGCCCCTCAAATTCAATCTTGCCGAGTCCAATTCCAATGTAAAATATACCCTTGTCCGTTGTTACCAAACTTCCCGAATGAACATTCGGTTTGAATTCTGAATTTTTAAGCGAAAGCAATTGTTGAAGTTGATTCTGTATTTCGCCCACTTGCTTTTGCAATTGCTCTTGTTCCAAATGCATCATTGCTCGACCGGTCTCATGCTTATCGCCAGCAGAACTTTTCCCTTCACTCTCTGCTCCAGCGCGCAGCTCCGCCAATTGCAACTCCAGCAATCCCAGCTTCCCCTGCAGCAGATCAAGGCAATATTCCCAGACTCGTGTCTTCACATTTTTGATTTTTGATTGTGGTTATTGGTTGTTGGCTATAAGCTATAAGCTGTAAGCTGTAATAAATGGGCAGTTAAATTACAAATAAAAAATAAACAATAAAAAATCAGCAATTTTCCATTATCCATCAACCATCAACCCTTTAGATGGAGCATTTCCCTTTCCTTACGGCATATAGAAAGAAACTCTCTAGTTTGGCCCTGGCCCATGGAGTTTTTCTGAGAAATTTTAGACTTGAATTGATTGAAGGATTGTCTTTGAAGCAATTGATAGGCACAGCAATAGCTAGGTCTTCCCAACCATAAGCTTCTACTAACTTGGTGACAATTGTCTCAAGGGTGATGCCGTGGAGGGGATTATTTTTTTGCTTCTCTACATCCATGTCTAAACTCATTTATTCAGACAAAGGTAGTATTTGTTATTCCGATTTGATTGTACGCAAGGTTTGTACTACACTTTCTTTGTCTAATACACGAACGAAATACACTCCTGTAGACCATGATGTCGTATTGATTGATGTGGTTTGACCAATCAACTTTCCACTTTCAATTTTCTCTCCGAGCGTGTTAACTACTTCATAGGTTAAATCGGAATTGCTTTCGGTTGTGGCAACGTTTAATTGAACTGTGCAAGGCGTTGGGTAAATACTAATTGGTGAATTTTCTATTTCAGCAACCCCAACTTCTAATTGTTGGAATACTCGGATGTAGTCCACTTCCATAGTTGCTGGAAATATTGTTGTACCATCAGGATAACCTGGCCAATTGCCTCCAACCGCCACATTCAACAAAAAGAAATAAGGATGTTGAAAAACACTGCCGCTATTGTTGCCGTTTGAGTAGACAAATTCATTGTAAAAATTACCATCCACGAAAAACTGAATTTTAGTGTCATCCCAAATGATGCCGTAGATGTGATAGTCTGTTACATCAGTTGAATAAGAACTCCCTTCATATGAGTGACCATTGTTGAACCAGTGCACAGTGCCATGCATCATAGGCTCGTTATTGACATGTTCCATGATGTCAATTTCACCGCAGTTTGGCCAACTTACATTTTCAATATTGCCACCTAACATCCAGAATGCTGGCCAAATGCCTTGTCCGACAGGCATTCTCATTCTACATTCTACTTTTCCATATTGGAATTCGTATTTATTGTTTGTTATAATTCTTCCAGAAGTATAATTTGCTGTTCCGAAAGTTTCTTGACGCGCAGTGATCTTTAATGTTCCATTATTTACAGCAACATTATCTTCATCATTGGTGTAGTACTGCAATTCGTTGTTTCCCCAACCACTATTACCGTATTCATAAGTCCATATGTCTTGGTTCAATGTTGTTCCAGAGAATTCATCCGACCAAATTAATGACCAAGAGGTTTGTGAAATTCCTTGTAGTGAAATGACCACTAAAGCTATTGTTGTAAGTATTGCTTTCATTGTTTTTAGTCTTAGTGGTTGATAATGATTTTTTCAGTTTTTGTTCCTAAATCAGAAGTGATTTCAATGAAATATACCCCATTCGATAAAGATCTTGAGTCAATTGAATTCTCCTGTAGTAGTCCTATTTCATTAGAATAAACAACTTGTCCTGAAGTGTTTTTCATGATAATGGTACCGTCTGTTTGTTGCGGTATATTAATGTTGATTTTTTCATTTGCAGGGTTTGGAAAAACAGAGATGGTCGACAACGCATTTTCTGATAAACCGAGTGAACAATCGGTGCACGCTTCCCAACAAACGAGAGGAATTATTGTCGATTCAGTGATTGTAATAATGCGGTGCACACCCGCGGGAGTATTCACAGTGCAAGTGCTTTGTTCGATATTCTCTTCTACAGTTCCGTTGTTAAGAGTAAAGTAGTATTCATAAACGCCTTGTAATAGTGGAATGGTAGTGCTCCAAATTCCATTTTCACCTTGCGTTAATGGTTCACATCCATCGCAGAAATTATTGAAGTCCCCTGCAATTTCAACGCTGGTAGCGGCAGTATTTGAAAGGTCAAGATTGAACGTTACGTTCATCGGAGTAGGTGGGATACATTCGCTGCACTCCTCAAAGCACACTACGTCTATCACCATGTCGTCTTGAACATCCAAGTATCTATTTGTGAATTGACCATTTGTAATGGTGCATGAAGAACCGGCTTCTAATTGCTCTGCTCCTCCCCAATTATCATAAGAATATTTGTATTCGTAAATACCAGCGAACAGTTGTATTGTTATTTCCCAGACACCATCATTGTTATCATCATTCATTTGTGCGCAGTTGCCACACCAGTTGTTGAATGTGCCATTCAATTCAGGGGTGTTGAATCCTTGCGTATAATTCATATCCACTTGAAAAGTAACGCTATGAGAGGACGGAACCTCAGCACATGATAGACAACTTTGCCAACAAACTATAGGCAGCGTGATATCTGAATTTAGATTCAAAAAGCGATTGGTGAATTGTCCATTGGTCACAGTGCAATTGGTGCCTGCAATCAACATTTCTTGACCAGTCCAGTTGTCGTGTGAGAACTTGTATTCATAGTATCCGCCATCGAGCTGTACTGTAATCTCCCATACTCCATCGCCGTTTGCGTCACTCATTTGTGCGCAGTTGCCACACCAGTTATTGAATGTCCCATTGAGCTCAGGGGTGTTGAATCCATTCATGTTGTTCATGTCAACGCGAAAGGTGACATTGAAAGCTGAAGCCTGAAGTGTAAAGACAATAAAGGCAGATATCGCAAGCAGGGATTTGATCATTTTTTCGATGTAATAGATGACGAATATAGGTAATTGTAGATTTTACAATAACCTATTGGGTCAAATATTTCTAGAATATGATCTAGGATTCTAATTTCCAAATGCAAATCCGAGGGCAAACGTTTTATACATTTCGTCTATACCATTATATACGAAACCCACCCCAGCATGTAAAAATGCAAAGTCCAATACGACTCCAAATTCTGTGATTGGTTTTACAAATGAGTTGTCCTCATTATATGACCACTCAGTTCTACTCAAAGCGCCAGTCGAGTAGCTGTACACGTTCATTTCATATAGTTCGGGATAATACCCAACACCAACTCCGAGATAGCAATAGATAGGGTAGGCGATACGCTGTGTTATTCCCATTGTACCATCAAATCGAGGCGAAATTTTATTTCCACTAAACTGCGCTGAACTGCCTGTATTTTCTATTATTTCGCCTTTGTTGTTTACTCTGTAGCCAGTCGTCGTCGTAAAAATGCCTTTGCTGGCGCGCATGGCCCAATGAAAACCAGGTCCCATTGTGTTGGAGGTGGCCAAGCGAAATCCCTTAGATTCTTTTTCATCAAATGAATAACCAAGTTCGACTTTATCAGGGCGACCCCATCTTTTGGCTAGCTTTTCACACTTTTCTATCTCTAATTTCAACGCTGTTCCTGGATAACAATCGCGATATACCTTGTTGTAATACGTGATGGCTGTTGATTGATAAAAAGAGGTTCTTTGAGCGGCGTAATAATCCCCGCATTTTTGATAAATCGAACATAGATCTGTCTTCGCTTGCGCAGTAGTGGCATTGTTTGGAAACCGTTGCTCGAGATTTCGATATTCGGCTTCCGCTTTATCGAGTTCACAGTTGCGAGCATTTGTGATGGCTGCATTGTAATAGTAATCTACGCATATCTGAACAGCACTATTGTAGTGTCTTCCGTATGAAAAGTTGCTTATGTAATTGAGGTAATCAGAAACATAATTGCTATTTGTTGCCTGTTTCCATGCTATTTCATCGCGACAAATTTCCATTTGGTTGGAAATATAGGTGTTGTAACCATTTAGCTTTCCTACGTTGTCGTAATGCTCATACGCAGCTTGCCAATTCGAATTGTAGAAATTATTATCAGCGATTGAAGTTTCTGATTCTGCTTTGCGCATTTTAGTTACCTCTGGAGTTCCTTCAACTTTGGTTTTTAAGTTATTTATTTCCGTTAAGAATTGACCTTTCACCTTTGGTCGTATTTCTTCAATTGTAGTTATTATTTGTTGATAGGCTTTATTCTCGGTAAGTATAAATAGACCATTTGCTGCGGCATCTAGCCTTGTATTGTCGCTTCTCCAGAGGTTAATCCAACTTTCAGCTGCCTCAAGTGAATTGCCATTCCCATCACCTTCCAGTGCTGCATTTTCGAGTTGCTGTATTTCTGCACTTTTGGTAATCCATGTTTCCAGCTCAGTGATTTTGTTTCCGAGCAGACTTGTATCCTTCGCCTTCGCTTTGTTTAAGTATTTTAATGCCTTGTCTTGATCCCCTTGTTTATGAAAGCCATAGGCTACATAGTAATATCCATTAGCGAAATTGATGTCCTCAATATTGAGATTTGTTCCCTCTACAATCAAGGAATCCCAATCGCCTTGACGCACTATATTTTTAAGCGCATTGTCCTTTGAGATGTAACTGCTGCTTTGAGCAGAAATGAAGTTAGTTGCTATACTGAATAGCAGAACTAGGATTGTATTATTTGCGTTCATCGTCTGCTATGCTTTGTATTGCTCTGCTTAATTTGGCCTGGCCTCTATTGGCATGTCTATCTCCATTGCTGTTGGAGCCACCAGAATGAAGTCCAAGTGCTTGCTGATACATTGCATTTGTTTCACTATCATATAAACATTCTCCATGAAAATCTAGAGCACCAGCGCATTCCATTCCACGATTCCATCTTAAATAGTGATAGGGTCCAATCGGGAAACATCCGCATTGTGAATTTGAGCATGCTGTTGAAATGCGAATCTGTTCGTTACCAACGTATTTGTCAATTTCTTTAAGTGCATTGTCACCCTCAGCTACTGCCAATGTATACGTTCCTTGATGTCCTACGATAGCCATTTTTCTTGAATTAATGGCATCATTTAGAATTTCTATTTTATCGTCATACGCTTCTCTCAAATCGTTGACTAGCGCTGTTTCTCTTTTAGTCCGGGTAGCATCGATTTCAAAACTATCGTTTGAATTTTTCCTAATCTGATCTTCGTTAGAAGTTTTCTCAGCTTCTCGCTTATAATCTAAAGCGTTAATCGCAGCTCGCGTTTCGGATTCATCGCTTTGAAGAATGTTGAGTTGCATCTCTTTGGTGCTTCGATCACTAGTAGATAAATTCGATTTGAGCAACTCTTTGTTCAGGTCATCAATAGATTCTTTGATTTGATTTAGTCTATTTACAAGATTGATTCTATCAGTTTGGTAGTAACTTAATTGATCAAATTCGAGTTGATTTAACCTTCTGTTTTCATCATATAAATTGTCCTTTTTTTCGTCATCTGATTTTCTCAAGTTGGCAATGACTTCAGCTTTTTTTTGTAGGAACTCTGCCTCAGTGTTTTGAATTTTCTTTTCTAGAGAAAAGATGTCATCTTCAGCCACGTGTTTGGCAGCAAGCGCGCTTACCACATCATCCAAATGAAATAGAGCGATTCGTTTTCCTTGCTCTGTAACTTGCTCTGCATATTTCGCAGCCAGCTCTTGCATCTCTTTGCAAATCCTTTCGATGTCATAATTGGCTTTATCAATCTTGTCATTAATCTGAAGTCGCTGCTTGACGAATTCGTTGACTTCGTTTTGAAATGCTGTTATCTCATCTTCTATTTTTTTTATTTCAGCATCAAATTGGGCTTCTTTCTTTGCTATCAGTTCGGGTGACGCAGCAACTGCTGTCCCGTTGACTTGGGTGAGGTGACTGTAAAAACTAATGTTTTCTTGTGTTTCAATTTCTGTTTTGGTTCTGCTGCATTGATCGCAATAGAGCCCGCTCCTTAACTCATTTAAAGCCTCACTCTTTCTAAGTTTGGCCATGGATAACTGGCGTTTTAACTCCGCTAGTTTGTCGCTTTCTTTTAGATAAGAGTCGCTTCTTTCTCGCTCTAAATCTGATATTTGATTTCGTAATTGCTCGACTTGTTTGCCTTTCGACTCAATGCTGCTCACTGTGGATGACCCATCTGATTGTGCATTCATCGGCTGAATGATTAGAACAATTAGACCAATAATTGCTGCAAGTCGCAGTGTATTAAGATTTTTCATCACATTAGTTAGGTTTCTTTTTAAGCGCCGACAAATACAATAGTTAGTTGATGAAAAGTCAATACTCATTTGTGGGGATTTTTTGGCCAGTGATTTGGGTTGAATTTACTTTTTTACTGCTTTGTCTTTTTAATCGTGCAATAATTACATCTAAGCTAAGATCATTTCATTTTGCTGAAAGAAAATGGAACTGCTTTTACGATGTACCCCTCTTTTTCCAATAATTTAATCAATCCATCTTGACCGATCAAATGTCCTGCTCCGACAGCGAAGAAATACTTGCGATGATCCGCCATCATGTTTTGAATTCCTGATAGCATGAGCTCGTTTCTTTGGGTGAACATTAATTTCATGAATTCAGCAGACATTTCGGACTCCTCGAATATCTGTTGAAACTGTTGAAGGTCTTGAGTCAGATAGATTTCTCTGAGGTTATCATATGATGTATCTATTCGGTCTTCTGAAGGGGTGTCTTTATCTATTAAATATGCATAGAACATAGTCCATGTCATGCTGGCGCTCATTAGCTGGATTAGTTTTAATTGGGACTCTACAGTCTCCAATCCCATCACCTCCATGCCAGTTTCATCGGCCATGATTTGGAGCTGCATATCGATAGGAGCATAATCAATTGAGTCGTTTAAAACTTCTGCATCTTCAGCAATTGTATCTTCAGCATTCGTGTTTTTTATTGACCTAAGTTGCTCCGTCATGGTCAATCCCCAAAATGGATTCAAAGTCAGTATACCTTCAGCTGATGCTGAGTCAAATTCCGAGGTGAGTATTTCTCTGATTTTTTGAATTGTATCTTGCGGTGCAGTTGAGCTATCGTATTTTGAAATATCAGACATCATCTCCATCATGCCGCCTTCTGCTGGAGAGATTTCTAGATTGATAAAGTCTATTTCACCAACTTGAGCGTCACAAGAATAAAAGGCATCAAGAAATGTATCATCCCAGGACAAGAGAACACTATCTCCTAAGTGGATTGTGCCATAGAGATAGCTTGTTTCCTCAGAGTTGGGTTTGGAAATGGAATAGAGCAATTGACTCTGACCTAAGGCAGCGATGCAGGACAGCAAAGCTGAAAGCATAAATTTCGTCATATTCAAAAGTAGTTGAATTGTAAATTGATGACTTCGTGTTTATTGTCTTTTTTTAGTGTTGTTTTGTAGGGGTAAACAACCTTAGTGATCTATTAGAAGTCTAATCTTTGTTATGAGAGTTTTTTTCATTTTAATTTTATTCGCCTTCATTTCAAGTAGTTCTGTCGCGCAAAACAGCGATTGCAACACGGCTATTTCAGTTTGCGGAGAATTTTATCAGGAGAATAATTCTCCTTCAGGAACGGGTAATGTCTTTGAAATGTCGCCCGGATCGTGTCAAACAGGTGGTGAATTCAATAGCGCTTGGTATGTATTTACAGTTCAAGAAAATGGAATATTGAATTTCATTTTGGATCCAAATAGCCAGCAAGATGATTA
>JBIIBU010000154.1:0-4824 GCA_044239235.1 Flavobacteriales bacterium | reverse complement strand
CATAAAACATAGCCGTTGTGATGATAAAGAACGTGTGGAGCGAAACTGGTAAGTCGAGCATCTGTCTAATTTTTCATCAAAGATAGAGCGAGCCTTGTATTGTTTTTGAAAAATTGGATTTTCAGTTTAGTGTTAAAATCCTTATATTCGTAGCAAGCGACTTATACTACATTGGAAAACTTCCCAAATCGAATCGTCTTCTTTGACGGGGTCTGTGGACTCTGTAACAAGACAGTTGACTTTCTCATTCAGAAAGACACAAATAAGGTTTTGCGTTATGCACCCTTACAAGGCTATACCGCTCGCCGACTACTTTCTAAAATGTACATTGAAGATTTAGACTCCGTAGTGTATTACCGCGACGGAAAATATCTCGTTCGTTCATCAGCAGTACTTCGTCTATTATTAGATGTGGGTGGCTGGTGGAAACTTCTAAGTATCTTCTTGGTACTCCCGGCCTTCGTTCGCGACTTTGTCTACTACGCCATCGCTACACGCCGCTACAAATGGTTCGGCAAAAGCGACACTTGCCGACTTCCTAGTAAAGAAGAGAGAGAGTTATTCTTAGACTAACGTATATTTGTGCGAAATGTCTTGCCTTACTGTCAACTCCTTCCGAGCGGCCTTCCGCAACATAACGGCCTTTCCTAGAACTTTTAGGAATAGCTTGGAGTTCACCATTTATCAAAACATTAAAAACGTTCCCAAAAAGACATGGGAAAGTCTGAATGGGGACAGAAGCATCTTCCTTTCCATTCCGCTGCTCGAAGCATTAAGCGCTTCTCAATACGCCTCCTCTAAATTCTTCTTCGCCGTTTTCAAAGAAAACAACAAAGCTGTTGGTATAAGCGTATTTCAAGTTGCAGAACTCGTGGCCGACAATCTTCACGATCGACTAGAGAATAGCTCTATAGCGGGTATGATAGGTAAACATTTTACTGGTGCCGAAAATGGTCGCTTTATGCTTGTTTGTGGAAGTGCTTTTGCAACAGGTGAACATGGCTACTATTTTGACCCTGCTATTCCAACACAACGAGCGATGAATTCTTTGTGTGAAGTTCTCACAAATATTCTCAAGCAACTCGATGAAGAAAAACAAGAAATTTCTGCAGTACTCATCAAGGATTTTTATGAAAATAAATTCCCTGAAGCAAAAGCCATGGAAAAATGCGGCTTCAGAAGCTTCAATGTTGATCACAACATGGTGATGCCTGTCTTGAAAGAATGGAACACCTTCGAAAATTATCTCGATTCACTAAACTCCAAATTCAGAACAAAAGCGAAAGCCGCATTTAAGCGTTCTGAAATGCTCCGCGTGGAAGAATTGAACGCTGAACAAATAGAACAACATGCCGCACGTATTCAAGAACTCTACAACAATGTTCACGATCGTGCCGACTTCAAAATAGGACATCTAGACGTAGCCATTTTTGCATGCATGAAACGCTCCCTCGAACAAAAGCTGATTTTCAAAGGGTATTTCAATGAGGAATTCATGATTGGATTCTCCATCGCTTTAGATGGAGAAACAGGTCTTGAAGCTTTTTTAGTCGGCATTGACTATGCTGTAAATACAGAATTGGCGCTCTACTCACGCATGCTCTACGATTACATCGATCTTGGAATTTCTAGAAAAAAAACAAAGATTATTTTTGGTAGAACAGCTGGTGAAATTAAAAGTACAGTTGGTGCTTTTCCTGTCGACTTAAAATGCTGCATTCGCCATCCGGGAAGATTACCCAACGTGTTTTTAAACTTAATTTTTAAGTACGTTGAACCATCTCCTTTTCCAGTAAGAAATCCTTATAAGGAAACAACTTTACTTTCCATACAACAACAACAAGCTTGAAAAATCCAATCAACGAAAGCGTTCTACTTTTTCTCCTAGCTGCAATTCAATTTACAAATATCGTCGACTTCATGATTATGATGCCGATGGGTGATATTCTTCAAAAAAATCTAGCTATAAGTCCTGCAAAATATGGTTGGCTAGTCAGTTCATATGGATTGGCTGCGGGAGCAACTTCCTTTTTAGGTGTATTCTATTTGGATCGACTTGACAGAAAAAAAGCATTGCTTGCCGCTTACCTTGGATTTATGGTCGGCACACTTTCGAGTGCAATTATCCCTACTACAAACAACATTGAACTCAACTACACATTATTCATTGGAACACGGGTTCTAACAGGGATTACAGGAGGATTGCTCGGCGGTTTAGTATTGAGTATTATTGGTGATGTGTTTCCAATTGAGCGTCGCGGAAGAGCAATGGCAAGTGTCACAATCGCATTCTCATTAGCTTCTATTTTAGGTGTGCCAATTGCACTAATGCTTGTCGATGGTTTTGATGGAAATTGGCATATTCCTTTTTATGTAGTAAGTGGATTAAGCTTACCCATTTGGGCGCTATCATTCAAATATATCCCAGCATTAAACGAGCATTTAAAAAATCGCGGACTACAGCAAGGTAGTCGATTAGATGCGATGCGAAATATTTTAAATAATCCCAATCAAAGAACAGCATTGCTTTTCACCATGCTCTTGGTAATCGGGCAATTCACAGTTATCAGTTTCTTGACACCATACAATATCAATAATGTTGGACTTGCACAAAGCGACATCAAGTATATCTATCTAGTAGGTGGTGCTTGTACAGTTTTAAGTGGTTTTTTTATTGGAAGAATGGTCGACAAAGTGGGGCGTTTTCGTGTCTTCACCATATTCGCATTCCTATCCATTATTCCAATCATTTTCCACACCAACATTGGGCCTTCACCGTTATGGCAAGTGCTTGTGGTCGCAGGCTTCTTCTTCATTTTTGTTTCTGGAAGAATGATTCCAGCCAACACGATTACCACATCAGTTGTTGACCCAAAAAACAGGGCTGGTTTTATGAGTTTAAACAGTGCTGTGATGTCGCTTTCATCTGGATCTAGCGCTGCTTTGGCAGGACTAATAATTGTTCAAGATTCAGAGCATAGCCCCTTGAGAAATTACAATATCGTTGGCTACATAGCAATTGGTGCGACTTTGCTTGCATTGCTAGTGGTGAGAAAATTGAGTAAGGCTAGTTAAGAGCAAAATTCAATTCTCCCTTCTTCATTAATTTATAATGATGAGAAAGTCGAGCAAGAAGATTAGAAAAAGTGCCTATTGCCTCTTTAGTTTCGTCAGATATAGGTTCTTTCTTTAATCTAAGAACAAGAAGTCCATACAAAGCAGTTAAGCAAACCTCAATATCATTCGCAATTTTTCCATCTGATCTTGAGATGTAATCTTTGATGTTTGGTTGAGCTACTTTATAGGCATCTAAATATCCTTTATCCTTCACCACACCAATTAGTGTATTGTGCAGATAATTCAATTCAAACATTAATTCATGCACATCGGTCGTATGACCGCGCTGTTCAATTCTCTCAGAGCGCATTTTACGAACCAAATCCTTAAACCAAACTATTTCCGCTTCGTATGCTTTATCATCTGGTGTGTATGTTCTGATGAATTCAGAAAGTGCGTCCATATCAAAATACATGGCGCGCACCAAGTCTTCCATCTGCCAAAGGAATAATACATATTCAGCGATATTCTCGCCTTTTTTTTGTTCAGCTAATGTCATTATTTCCCTCCAGCTTGCTCTTTCTCATATTCAGCATTCAACAATGCAATCACTTCAGAAGTCACATCGTAAGCGTTGTTTCCGTATAAAATGAAATTTGTTGTTGGCTGATAATTCACGATATAATCGATGCCCTTTGTTTTTGCATAATTGTCCATGAAAACATTTACTCGTTCCATCAAATCATTTTGAAGTTCCGCTTCTCTCTCCATAACCGCCTTGGTGGCCTGCTCTTCGATACGTTGCATCTCGCTTTGCAACTGCAGTAATTTTGCTTCCACTTCTGGAGCTTCTGAATCTTTCATTTGGCCACTTTGTGCATAAGCCATCAATTCATCCACATCTGCTTTTCGAGCGTTGTATTCCTTTTGAACGTTCAATTCAGCTTGTTTGTATTTCTGCTCCAACACCTTTGTTTTATCTACGATAAACTTATATTTCGAATTTAGCGAGTCTCCATTAACATAAGCCATCACAGCACCCTTTGGGCCATCTGGCGACGTAAATGCAGAATTTACAGGAAGCAATTCTGGAGCTGAGGTTGCCATATTCGATTTTGAAGTGCGCACAAAAAGTACCACTACAGCGATAGTAAGCAGAGCATTAATACCTAAAGAAATCTTCGATAACATATTTGTCTATGAATTTAATTTTTTAAAAGCCTCAGCAAAGTCGGTATGCATGCCATTAAACCTTTCAAATGTACCTTCAAGGAGTTCATCTGTAATCAACTTCTTGACATCTTCCACTCCATTAACACTGTCATGTCCTATCTTGAATGTCTGACGGTATTGCCCGCCTTCAATTTCAATGATCCACTTATCATTGTAGGACATGATTGAAATTTTCACCCTTGGGTGAGGTATGTTTGCTACCAATCGCATGGCGACAAAGGTAGGATTTCGTTTCTTCGCAGCACAACAGTATGAAAAACTTTCGTTCGTTGCCCCATTTTCATCATCCTGAGGTCCGCAATCTCGCTTGGGCTATCGGTTCCGTGCCTTTGCTCAACGACCCCGATAACCGCACAAGGCTCAATTTATTAGATGATGAATGGATGCTAGATCGATTTACTCGACATTTACCATGGCTTCATGAACTCGATGAGAACCCCTCTAGACTAGAGGCATTTCTACTTTCTGAAGAAACCAATCTCGTTGGAAAAAAATTCGAGGCATTGCTAAAATTTTGGTTTTCAAACTCCCCTT
>JBIIBU010000153.1:0-4834 GCA_044239235.1 Flavobacteriales bacterium | reverse complement strand
ATTCCTAGACCTTAACATGCCTTTTTTAACGGGATGGGAATTCCTTGACATCTTTAAAACAAGGTTTGCAGCAGACTTTCCGAACTTGAAAATATTGGTGGTTTCATCTTCAGTTGATCCTACCGATTTACAATTGGCCAATAAGAATCCGATGGTCATGTCGTTTCTTTCCAAACCAATTGATAAAATAAAATTAAACTCATTAAAATTTAGTCCTGAATTTAAGCAATTCTTCGATGAAGAGCGCGCCTAGTTTTTTTTAGTTTTAATTGCTTTCTCCTTTATGATCGTATCCAAAATCTCTTATGTTATCAGAACAGTATCAATTTTGTTACTGTTTTTTGTATCATCCAATGAATCCTACAGCTCCAGTGGTTTTATGGAGACTCCTCATTCAATAATTGATAGTCTTCAAAACGAACTTAATCGTCAAGGTCAAGACACCAATCGTGTCAAAACCTTGATTCTATTCGGAGTTCGCATGAATTCAAAGCCAGAAGAAAATCTCGTTTATTGCAAAGAGGCTCTTGACCTAGCGATAAAATTGAAATTCAAAAAGGGAATTGCCGACGCAAAAAAAGCATCTGCAATAGCGGAAAATAGCCTTGGTCATATTGATGTCGCGATTCAATTACTTGAGGAGGCTATACAAATCTACACGGAGCTTGGTGATGAAGTTGGACTCGCCCAAGCCTATAGCACAATTGGCCTGCAGTTGAATAATGTTGGTGATCGCAAAAAAGCGATAGACTATTTGATGATGAGTCTAACCATTCGGGAAAAACTAAACAACAAGAATGAAATTGCCGCCAGTCTCAACAACATTGGTAATCTTTATCATGATGAGGGCAAATATGATGAAGCACTAGCCTACTATGTTAAATCACTCAGTATAAAAAAAGAAATTGGAGACCCAGTAGGTATTGCGCAGTCATACAATAACATCGCGCTTGTATACGAGTCGAAGGGAGATTACCAAAATGCCCTAAATTATTACGGACAATCCTTCAAAATATGTACTGACCTAAACATCACTTTTGGTCTTGCGCTCAACTATTCGAACATGGGTGGAGTTTATGGTCAAATGGGTAATTACCCTAAAGCGATAGAATATTATCACAAGGCAATAGACCTTCAAGAAGAAATGCAACATATGTGGGGTCTTATGTATTCGCATAAAGGATTGGCGCGCGTGTCCCTTTTAATGAAAAATTACAATTAAGCAAAAATCCATGGAGAAGAATGTCATCGTCTTGCTGTAATTCAAAAAGCGAAGGGCGTACTAGGTGAAATAAGTGAGATATTATCTGAAATTTATGAAGCTACTGGTGACTATAAAACCGCTCTGAAATACCATCAAGAATTCAAAATGTACAATGATAGTATTGCATCAGAGGAAAGCACATTGGAAATATCCAAATTGGCCTTGAAATACGAATATGATAAAAAGGTGGATGCTTTGCATAACAAACAAAATGAAGCCAACATAAAGCAAGAAAAAGAATTGGAGTTTAAAACGCGTCAGAATACATTCCTTGTTATAATTATTTTCGTTATTCTTGTGATGATAGTATGCATGCTTGTGAATAGACGCAAACTGCTTTTGGCAAGCAAACAAGCCGAGCTAGCGAATAATTCGAAGTCAGAGTTTCTTACCAATATGAGCCACGAGATACGAACACCATTGAACGCGGTGATTGGATTCTCAGATCTACTCATTCAAACGAAGTTACAAGACCATCAGCACGAATATGCCGAGACATTGAAGCAATCGGCGGATTCGCTCCTAAGCATTGTAAACGACATACTTGACTTTTCGAAAATAGAATCCGGCAAAATGGAATTGGATATTCACACAGCCGATATAAGAGAAACAGCAAGGCAATCATTGTCAATCGTTCGATTCTTTTCATCACAAAAGTCCTACCCTACTCTACTAGAAGTCGATCCAAATGTGCCAGACTATTTGCAATTCGACTCAGTTCGAATTCGACAGGTTTTGATTAATCTGTTGAATAATGCACTGAAATTTACAAATGAAGGCAGTGTTCGATTAATTATTAGAAACATAGGCGCAGATGGTTCTGGACGCAGTATTATTCGATTTGAAGTAGTAGATACAGGAATTGGTATTGACAGTAAAGACAGCGATAAAATATTTGAAGCATTTGCTCAACAAGACGCTTCAACAACAAGGAAATTTGGTGGATCTGGGTTGGGACTTACTATCTCCAATAAGTTGCTCAAATTAATGGGAAGTAAACTTCAATTGCAAAGTGAGGTTGGAAATGGCAGTACGTTCTACTTTGATTTAGCCTTAGAAAAAGGTACGCCTTCGATAGAGATTCAGGTGCTAAAGCGCGCGCAGATCGAGGCAGAGACCATTAATTACCCTTGGAAGATGGTTTTGGCCGAGGATAATCCAGTGAATAATTTATTGGCCACTACAATATTGCGCAACATATTTCCTAATGCAGTAATAATGGCAGCGAATAATGGGGCGGAAGCCGTGGCTGTATGCAATAGAATCATGCCTGATATAGTTTTTATGGATATTCAGATGCCCGTGATGAATGGGTGCGAAGCCACGCGTTTGATACGACAGAATGAGGGTGAAAAAAAATCAATTATAATAGCACTTACAGCGGGCGCTGTAGACAGTGAGCGCGATCGTTGTTTGAAGGCCGGTATGGATGATTTCATCACCAAGCCAATTGATCTTTTGAAATTCAGGGAAGCCACGACGCATTGGCTATCGAAAGACAGGCTTTCGTAGAGCTGGGGTATTACGTATATTTGCCGCCCTTAATGCGGGAAGACATTGAATTGGAGAGATGTCAGAGTGGCCGATCGAGCACGCTTGGAAAGCGTGTGTATGTAACAGTACCGAGGGTTCGAATCCCTCTCTCTCCGCAATATCAGAATGACAATGAGTAGGAGAATGAGAATGAAATATCATTCTCATTCTCATTTCTAGACACTCTATTCATTCTGATTCTGATTCTGTTTGTCATTCTAAAGAAAAACTCGGGACTCATTCCTCGAGACTCTATTCATTCTGATTCTCATTGTGATTCTCTTTCTATCATTTTCCCATCCTCAACGGGCAATTTTAAGAATCAGAATGACAATCAGAATGAGAATGAATAGAGATACGAGCCTCGAGTATGAGATGGATTTTAGAATGAGCGGTCCCTGAGCTTGTCGAATGGGTGGTCCCTGAGCCTGTCGAATGGGCTCTGCTCTCTATTCCGACTTCCCAATAAAATACCATTGATATGCACCATTGGAATTCTCCACGCCCCAATAATCAAATGTGCCGCTTGAGCGATCTCCATTCACATTGAGCATTATCGTTCCAGTAACACCATTGAATAAAGTTGACGTATTTAAAAATTTCTGTTGCAATGCTACAGAACCTTGCGGCAATCCGTTGTTATACAAAATCATTTTAGCCATCACATGAAAGATATCGTATGATGCCAATGTCAGCGCGTCAGCCTGATAACCGCTGCGCGAATAAATCTCCGACAACAATGATTCATATTCAATTTCCGCCCCAGAAGGCAAACTAAATCCAGGGCTGAAAAAATGCGTATCCACAGCAAACTGAGAAGCTGACGCGTCGCTCAGCAGATTCTGATTTCTAAAAAAACCAACCCCTCCATACCAGTTTACACTAGATAATACTGGATCTGTCGAAGCCTGATTAAAAAGTAAAATCGATTCATCAAACGAGGTCGTAAGCACTCCTATTTGATCAAGAGAATATCCGTTATTCAAGTTGAGTATCTGATTCTTCACATTGTTCAATACCGTGGAAAAATCTGTAGTGGTTCCATCAAAAACGCCTTCCTCATAGACAGAGCCGCCTAAACTTGAAAAATGATCTGTAATTCCAGCCTGAAGCCCTAAACTACCTGCATCATTCCTAGAAATGGAGATAAGAGCCTGCTTACCATCATTAATCATCGTATTTGCCATAGCTTGACCTACAATTTGATCGCCAGGCGCATATCTAAAAATCATATCGTATGGCACAGATAAAGAGCTAGCTGTGCTGGATGGACTCACCACTAGTATACCCAAGCTATCAGCCAATGGTTTTATAGCTATTAATTCTGCGCTCGTTTGAGGTCCAATCACCAATTTACATCCACTAGCCGCAATGGATTGCATCGCTTCATAAGCTAGCACTGGATTAATTTCAGTGTTATAAATTTCTAGTTCAAATTGAAAAGGAATATTTCCTGACGCAAAATCACTATTCACCTTTTCGACAGCTATCTCCAAGGCCGCTTTTGAGCTCAAGCCTAAATAGGCCAAACTGCCTGTTTCAGAATAAAGTGCTGCAATTTTTATCTTAGTTGGAGGCGTGCTTTCTGACTTTTCCTTTTTGCATCCTATGGCAAAAAATAGAACGCCAATAATTATGAATGAAAAAACAATTCGAAACTTTCCCATTTGACTTGATTATTTGGCAAATATAAGAGCAAAAAAAAAGCCCCCCCGTTTGCACGGGGGGGCTTTTCAAGACTATTGCTAGTTTGATTACTTAATCACTTGCAATTGCTTAGTAGCAACCTCAGAGAAAGAAGTCAAACGAACTTGGTAGATACCATTATTCATCGCGTCAGTGTTCAAAGTGAATTTGTACACTTGACCTGCTTCGATTTGACCGCTGTAAAGCTTGTTTACGACACGGCCGGTAGCATCCATTACATCCAATACAACTTGGTTGTTGATCTCAGAAACGATTTTCACTTCTGACAAGTTGTTAGTTGGGTTAGGATAGATAGCTACGATATCAATATTGCCTTTCTCTGCAACAGCT
>JBIIBU010000151.1:0-4950 GCA_044239235.1 Flavobacteriales bacterium | reverse complement strand
CGCATTCAAATACGTTGAATCAAGTGGTACAAAAACATCTGGTGTAATACCACCACCGCCATATACCACGCGGCCTCCAGGAGTAACAAATTTCAATGAATCAGGGTAGTGCGTGCTATCAGCAACGGTCAACTCTCCATTTACAAGACGATTGTGAAAATCTCCTGCATAATCAATGGAGTCGCCGTAAGGCTTCTGAATGCACCTTCCTGTTGGAGTGTAATAACGCGCCACGGTAAGTCGCAACGCACTTCTATCTGGAAGTTCTACCTCGTGTTGAACCAAGCCCTTACCAAATGAGCGACGGCCTACCGTAGTTGAACGATCCCAATCTTGCAATGCACCTGCAACGATTTCACTTGCTGATGCAGAACCCTGGTCGATCAATACCACTACTTCCATATTGATAAATTCACCGCGCTTCGATGACTTAATCACCTCTTTTGCTGAATGCCTTCCTTCTGTATAAACAATAGTCTTGTCTTTTGGTAAAAACTCTTCGATCATCTGAGTTGCTTGATCCAAAAGCCCGCCGCCATTGCCGCGTAGATCAAGTACTAGTTTTTTACACCCTTTGTTTTCGAGTGTTTTTGTTGCTTCATAAAACTCATCGTAGGTCGTTTGAGCGAAGCGTTCTACTTTCACATAGCCGGTAGTATCATTCACCATGAAAGATGCAGAAACACTTTCGATTGGAATACTTCCGCGTGTGATGGTGAATGGCAAACTCTTTTCATTTCCGCGACGTGCCACGGCTACCACCACTTCAGAACCACCTTTGCCTTTCAATAATTTTTGAGCTTTATCACTGTCCAATTCTTTTCCAGAAATGGCTTTGCCTTCTACTTCAACAATTCTGTCCCCTGCTTTCAAGCCGGCCTTTTCAGAAGGTCCGCCAGGAACTGTTTTTACCACCACGAGAGAATCTTTGTAAATCATAAACTCTACACCGATGCCTTCAAACTTGCCCTCAAGCTGCTCTTGCGCTTGCGCCAAATCTTCTGGATCCATGTAGTAACTGTGTGGGTCGAGATTTTTTAGGATACTACCAATGGCATCATCGATCAATTTTTTCTTGTCAACGCTATCCACGTAATGGTCCTCGATGTAGTCGATAAGACTTACGAGTTTATTCGGGTTTTCTTCCGTTCCTGTCTTCACTTGCAGGAGATTTCGGTCACCCAAATTGGTGCCGATAAACATTCCGACAATTAAAGTTCCTGCAAAAAATAAAGGTTGCAGAGCAGAGGGCTTGCGTTGAGCCGGTTCTGCGTTTTCGAATTTCTCCAGACTTTCGTTCTTCATGTGTTATGTGCCGATAGGCCTCGGCAAGATACACGCAAATTAAGCGCTTAAACGCCTACGTGTATCAATATTTGGAAAAATTATACTTGTGAGATTTGAACCACTTGGAGACCGGCTTCATTCAGAAAATCAACGCCGGTTCTGTCTTTGTATTCGTCGATATACACCATGCGCGTGATTCCCGCTTGCAGTATGAGTTTGCAACATTCCTTACAAGGAGAAAGCGTGATGTATAATGTAGAATCTTTGGCGTTGTTGGCGGATCTTGCCACTTTCAAAATAGCATTGGCCTCAGCATGCAAAACGTACCATTGTGTATTCCCCTCCGCGTCTTCACATTGATTCGGAAATCCACTCGGCGTACCGTTGTATCCATCGCTGATAATCATTCCCTCTTTTACGAGTAATGCTCCCACTTTCTTGCGTTGACAATGTGAAAGTGTTGCCCACTCTCTTGCCATTTTCAAATAAGCTTTATCGTATCTCTCCTGCTTTTCTTGTGTCATAGATGTACCAAAAAAAAGAAACCACTCCCTTGGAGCGGCTTCCTTTGGTTTCGGGAGTTTATCCCAATATCATAAAATTAATACTCGTCTTCGTTGAAGAAGAAGTCTTCTTTAGTTGGGTAATCAGGCCAGATATCCTCGATGCTCTCGAATACCTCCTCATCATCCTCAATTTGCTGAAGGTTTTCTACAACCTCCAATGGTGCTCCAGCGCGCATTGCGTAATCGATCAACTCGTCTTTCGTAGCTGGCCAAGGCGCATCTTCCAGATATGATGCTAATTCAAGTGTCCAATACATATCAGTTCGTTTTTAATAGGTTCGTTTTGATTTCATTTATCCCTCAACTCGTTATCTCCGTTCGGAACGCGAAAGTAAAATTTTATTGCAAACTTCAAAACATCTGTTACTTATTAATGCATCTTTTTGATAAATAGCGTTTTACAAAAGCAAAATCATTGATTTTCACAAAAAAGCCACCCTTTCACCGTTCCAACTATGCAGTCTAGGTAAAAGTCTAACGGGAAAACCGAGGATGGTTGCCTTTTTCTCAACTATGATTTTCGATTCGCCAAGAGCATAGGAGGACCGCCATCAAATGGATTGTCCATTCTGCCTATTGTTTGAGCTTGTATCCCTGCCGCCTTGATCACCGCTCTATCGCCATAGCGCTGCCGCATCTTGTCCATTGCTTGATACAAATTGATGCGCTCTTCATTGTCGTCAAACAAATTAATTTGATATCCACCACTAACGAGATGACTAAAACGAACGCCAATTAATCGTACCAACACGCGGCGTTGATAGAGCTTTTCAAACAACTCCAAAAGTTTTGGAACAAGCAAATGGTCGGCACTGGTGTAAGGGATTCTGCACTGCAATGTTTGCGTTTGAAAATCAGAATAACGAATTTTCATCGTCACGCATGATGTGAGTTTATCGCCCTTGCGCAATTGATAGGCGAGGTTCTCGGTCATGGCGATTATCAAGCCTCTCAGCTTTTCTACATCTATTGTATCCTTATCGAATGTTCGTTCGGTTGAGAGTGATTTTCTTTCGTGAAAAGGAACGACGGGACTATCGTCGATGCCGTTTGCTTTTTTCCAAATCATCAATCCATTTTCGCCGAGTGTGCGCTGCAATAATTCAACTGGCATATCCTGCAATGTGCGGATGTCTTTGATGCCGAGGTTGCGCAAAATCTGATAGGTTTTTTCGCCCACCATCGGGATTTTACGAATGGATAGCGGCGCCAAAAAAGATTTCTCCGTGCCGCGTTGTACCAATATTTGATTGTTCGGTTTTGCCTCGCCTGTTGCGACTTTCGATACCGTTTTATTGGCCGACAAGCCGAATGAAATAGGTAGTCCTGTTTCCTTGATTACTTTTTGTCGCATCTCTGAGGCGAACTTGTAGCAGCCAAAGAAGCGATCCATTCCGGTGAGGTCGCAGTAGAATTCGTCGATTGATGTTTTTTCGAATAGGGGCACTGCTTCTTGCACGATGCCGCTAACGATATCGGAGTACTTGAGGTAGCTGGAGGAATTGCCGCGGATAATGATAGCTTCGGGACAGAGTTGGCGTGCGAGCTTCATCGGCATGGCCGAGTGTACTCCGAACACGCGAGCCTCATAGCTGCATGAGGCCACGACACCTCTATCGCTGGTGCCTCCAATTAATACAGGCTTCCCGTTGAGACGAGAATCCATCAACCGCTCTACGGATACGAAAAACGTATCCAAGTCCATGTGCATGACCGACCTTTCCATTTCTTTCTCCTACTTCTGAAATATGTGTAATGGCCTGAAAGTCTCGGAGCGCGGTAAAGAGACTTTCAGAAAGCGAATATAAGCAATTTGCTAAATATTTTAGCGTATAAATTCGGTGATAGGTGATAGGTGGTAAGTAGAAGGTGCTAACGTGCTAGTGTGCTAGAGTTAGAATTTAGAGATTACAAAAGTCCGGAATTGGAATCAGGAATCAGAAATCCAAAAAAAAACCCTCTCGTGAATCACAAGAGGGTTTTTGATATTTTTTGGGAGCTTTTAGCTCTTCGCTTTCTTATTTGAACTGTCGTCGTCGTTCTCATCATCCTCATCATCGGTGATGGAACCGCCGTCGTCGTCATTTTCATCATCCTCATCGTCCACAATTGGACCACCCGAATTGCCAGATAGAGAACTTGGACCATCGCCCAAATCCTCACTCTCCGTATCGTCACCAACTTCGTAAGACTTCACCAAACCCTTCTCTGTAGAGGTTTTCATGAGTTCTTCATCTTTAGTGCAAGACGATAAAACAACAACGAGTGCTAGAATTAATGTTATGTATTTTGACAACTTTACCATGCTTTCTTCTTCGAATCACAAACAAATATAGCTAAACCCCTGACTTATACAACACTATTGCAAAAAAAGTTCGCTAAAATTAACAGGTAATATTATCTCCACCTTCGTGCCCAAAACTTCACCCGAATCCGAGTTAACCTGATATGGACCAATAAGTTGGATGTCTTCTCCAGTCATCTTATGTATCAGTTCTATCCTGCTTTTTGTAATCTCCATTCCCTTCGAAATGTGATTATCCGTGTCCAATTTCGACTTCAGCGAATTGTTAATCCCTATCCCATCATCACTAATCAACATGTGCAAACTGTTGCCCTGCCTACTAATCTTAACCTCAACACTGCCCGTGGTCTCCTTCGGCAATAAGCCATGCCATATCGAATTTTCCAAAAACGGCTGAAGCAGCATCGCTGGAACCTTGATCAGATCTTGGGGAACGCCGGGATCGACTTCAATCTTATATTCAAACTTATCTTTAAATCGCATGTGCTCCAATTTGAGGTAAAGCTCCAATCGCTCTATCTCCTCCCGAAGCGGTGTCTGGGTCTCCTGACTGCTATCCAAATTCTTTCGAATCAATCGCGCAAAATCACTCAGGTATTTATTCGCCGCCAATCGATCTTGACGATTGATGTAATACTGAATGCTGTTCAACGCATTGAATATAAAGTGGCGGTTCATGCTGGAATTCAACGACTGCTGCTCGAGCGTCAACATGCGTGAACTCATCTCCAATTTTTCTCTTTCAAATTTCGCACGCGTTACTCTTCTTCGCACCACCAAAATCACAGCTAA
>JBIIBU010000147.1:0-5021 GCA_044239235.1 Flavobacteriales bacterium | reverse complement strand
ACGATGTAAAGCCCAAGACCAGTTCCTTTCGTCTTGCGCGTATCCTCGTTTCCAATGCGATAGAATTTATCGAAAATTCTAAGCTTTTCCTCATGTGATATGCCTATGCCCTCATCCATTACAACTAGTTTTACAGCGCTTTCTTGGTCTTGAAGTTTTATAGTAATGTTGCTGTCTTTAGGGCTATATTTTATTGCGTTTTCAATCAAATTTGTAATTAAGGCAGTGATTAATTGATGATCACTAGCAATTAGGATATCTGGAGCAATAAAAGAATGAATTTTGTAATCAGGAAAGAGGTTGCTCATTCGTTGGGCAATGAATCGAGCTGTTTCAGAAAAATTGACCTCCTCTGTAAGTATTGTGTTTCCTCTTTGGTCTAGGCGTGTTGCGAGTAAAATATTCTCTGATAAATCTTGAAGACGGTTGGTTTCCCGGAGAGCGTCATTTATGATTTTTGACTGTTGCTCCTCACTCAATTTTCTACTTCGTAAAGTTTCTAGGAATAACTTGACAGCAGCAATAGGAGTCTTCAACTCATGAGTGACTGATAGCAAAAAAGTTTTCTCCATTCGTGCCAATCTCAATTCTTTGGAAATATTTCTTCTTATCCACCAAAAACCAAGTAGCAGCAGCAGAATAAAAATACTTCCTTCACCAATAATCATCCATATTTTGGATTGATATATAGGTGCGTGGTTGAGACCAAGAATAATGCTCTTGTATTCGTATAGTTCTTTATTTAGGTTAATTAGGTGATATGCCCACCAAGTAGCCTGAAATAGGATGTATATACCGAGGGTGTAGAGTATGAAAAGGGTTCTTTTATCTTTAGATCCACTCATGCTACAAAGGTAAGCAGGGAAGTGTGAAGAATGGAATACCTTTGTGATATGCTTGAATTGCTTGATCAGATTGGAATAGGAATTAAACTCAATGGTCCCGCACGACGCATTATTTCGATAGTTCCGTCGCAGACAGAACTTTTGTTTGATATAGGTTTGAGTGAAGAAGTAATTGGTATTACTAAATTTTGCATTCACCCTCATTCTTGGTTCGAATCAAAGACGAGAGTGGGAGGAACAAAAAAGCTGAATTTAGAACTTATAGAGTCTTTAAAGCCGGATCTCATCATTGCAAACAAAGAGGAAAACTCCAAAGAGGAAATAGAATTGCTTCAGTCTAAATTTTCTGTTTACACTAGTGATATTCTTAATTTAAAGCATGCCTATAAAATGATGCGAGACATAGGCTATTTGACTAATCGAGATTTGGAGGTCACAAAAATCATTGACAATATTGAAAATGAGCGTTTGATTTATACTGACTCGGAAAAGTCGCAGGGCAATGCGCTTTATCTTATCTGGAAAAATCCATTTATGACCGTTCGCGATGACACGTTCATTTCGCACATGATGGGTTTGGCTGGCTGGGAAAATGCGCTTGATGATGAATTTGAATCTCGCTATCCCGCTCTTGAAATTGCAGACATGATTGCATTTAACCCGCAATACGTTTTTTTGTCGACAGAACCATATCCATTTCAGGAAAAGGATATTCATGAGTTGCAGGTTTCACTTCCTAATACGAAAATCGTTTTGGTCGATGGTGAAATGTTTAGTTGGTATGGGTCGCGGCTGAAAAAGTCATTTGAATACTTTTCTGACCTTAGGAGTACATCATATTGAATTGAGGCATTTCATTTCATTGATTCAACAATTCACAACTTTTAATAATAACTTATTAAGTTTTTTTTCTCAGGTTTGTAAGAAATTGTCAACTTCGCTGAACATAACGTATTGCTGAAGAAAATTCTATCATATCAAAAATTGGCCTTGACCATGATTTTATCATTGGTCATCTGTAATGCTATCTATGGCCAAAAGGTTGGAGTTGTTCTCAGTGGTGGTGGTGCGACTGCCATGACGCATATTGGTTTTCTCAAAGTTTTGGAGGACAATGATATTCCGATTGATTATATCGGTGGTACGTCAATGGGGGCAATTATCGCAGCCATGTATGCAAGTGGTTATAGTGTTGCGGAAATCGATTCCGTTGCCCGTTCTAAAGAGTTTTTTCTAATGGTCACGGGATATTTGGACGAGGATTTTAGATTTTATTTTAAAGATCCGGATCCTGATGCCACCATGGCCACCATCAAATATTCTGAAGGCAAATTGATGACCAATGCATTGCCTGCAAATCTTATTGATCCTGTTGCGCTTGATTGGAATTTGATGCAATTGTTTGCTCAAGCTGATCAGGCATCAAACAACGACTTTGATAGTCTGATGATTCCTTTTCGCTGCATAGCCGCAGATGTAAAGAATAAACGTGAAGTTTTATTTAGTTCAGGGAAATTGAACGTAGCTACTCGGGCTTCGAGCACTTATCCATTTTTCATACCCCCTCGACGTGTCGATAGTTTATTGCTTTATGATGGAGGGTTGTACAACAACTTCCCGGTTAATGTTATTTACAGGGAATTTTCGCCTGATGTTATTTTAGGATGCAATGTTTCTGGAGATTCGGGCGATCCTCAAGAAAATGATATTCTTAGTCAATTGGAAAGCATGATTCTTTATCGCAACACGAATCACAATGTGTGCGATGAAATGCTGGTCGTTCATCCTACTTCTGAGGAAATAGGAACATTTGACTTTGATAAAATTAGTGCAGCCATCGATCTAGGTTACAGCGCTACCATGGACAGTCTAGGTGCAATTTTGGAGATGGTTACGAGACGAGAAACGTATGCCGAGAAACAACTGAAACGAAAGGAATTTAAGTCAAAGTTTAAGGAACTTGTAATTGATAATGTTAAAGTGAGCGGATTGAACAAAGGACAAGACGACTATGTAAGGCGTATGATTGGATTGAGAAATAATCAACCGCTGGAGAACTTAAGAACATCGTATTTCCGCATTTTCAGCGATGATAAAGTGCGATCAATATTTCCGTCAACTCAATTTGATTCAACGACCGGGAAATTCAAATTGCTTCTAGATATCGAAAAAGAAAAAGACTTGTTTATTTCATTTGGGGGGAATTTTTCAAGCCGGTCAATAAATACGGGTTTCGTTGGATTGCGATACAACTTTTTTGGAAGGACATCTTCAACAATAGGAGCAAATAGTTATTTCGGTAGATTTTATGCCTCTGTTCACGCACATGCACGTTGGGATGTAGCTGGGAAATTGCCATTTTCTATTCAAGCATCATTCACTCAAAATAGATGGGACTACTATAAAAGTCTATCTACTTTTTTTGATGATGTAAAGCCTTCATTTATTCTTTTGAATGAACGCGTCGGAAATTTGTCCTTGACTTTTCCTGCTGGTAATAAAGGGAAGTTTATTTTCGATGGATCTTACGCCTATATGTTTGATGAATATTATCAAACACAGTTCTTTATTTCTACAGACACTGCTGATCGCACGAACGTTGATGCCTTCGTTTTAAGAGGTACTTATCAAAGATCAACTTTAAATCGCATACAATATCCAAGCTCGGGTACATCTCTCCTCTTTTCAGCAAAATCAGTTTTCGCTGAAGAGTCAACTATTCCAGGCAGCACCACTGCTTTACGAGATACTACATTCAGAAATCACGAGTGGTTTGTTGCAAAGTTTCAATACATAAATTATTTCTTAGCTTTTGGAAGATACCATGGCGGTATGCATTTGGAACAGGTTTACAGCAACATGGACTTTTTCAATAATTACATTTCCTCCGCCATTCAGGCTCCCGCATTTCAGCCTATACCTGAATCGAGGACGTTTTTTATGCCCCAATTCAGGGCCCATAATTATAGCGCAGTAGGATTTATGAATGTGTTTGCACTAGGGAAAAATGTCGATTTGAGAGCAGAGGCATACGCATTTGGAGCTTACGGCAGAGTAGTTTCGGATAAGCTTAATCAGCCCGTTTACAACTATGAATGGCGTCCATACATCATTGGGTCAACTTCATTGGTTTATCACTCTCCCTTGGGACCCGTGAGCCTAGCATTCAATTACTACGATAAGCAAGACGATCCATGGAGTGTGCTTTTTAACTTCGGATTAATTTTATTTAATAGGTCTGCTAGAGACTAGTCTTTATCGGGTACTTGGTCTTTTTTTTCCTAATTTTGGGGCAACACAAGTATTATGGAAAAATTGAAGTTTGCAGTCATTGGTTCTGGTCATATAGGAAAGCGTCATGCTGAAATGATCGTTAGGCATCCCGAAGCTGAATTAGTTGCTATGTGCGATTCTCGATCTAAGGAGGAATGCAATGTGCCCTATGATGTGCCTTTTTTCAGCTCTCCAACCGAAATGTTGGCTCAAATTCCAAACATTGATGTTGTATCTGTTTGCACACCCAATGGATTGCATGCTGAGCACTCACTACTCGCATTGACTTCCAAAAAACACGTGGTGGTTGAAAAACCTATGGCTTTGACTAAATTGGATTGCGAACGTATTATCTATTCGGCTCTCAATGTCCACAAGCAAGTGTTTTGTGTTATGCAAAATAGATATAGCCCTCCAAGTGTTTGGATTAAGGATATTTTAAATTCAAAAAAGCTTGGTGATATCTACATGGTGAATATCAATTGCTTTTGGAATCGCGATGACCGCTATTACAAAAAGAGTTATTGGAAAGGCAGTACAGATCTTGATGGGGGAACTCTCTTCACGCAGTTTTCTCACTTTATTGATATTATGTATTGGCTCTTTGGGGACATTCAAAATATTCAAGCGCGCTTCGCAGATTTTAACCACTCTCATTCTACGAATTTTGAAGATTCAGGCTCTGTGTCTTTCGAGTTTGTAAACGGTGGATTGGGCACTCTTAATTTTTCGACTGCTGTGAACCGAGCTAATCTAGAGAGCAGCATGTCAATCATCGCTGAGAAAGGAACAGTAAAAATTGGTGGGCAGTACATGAACGAAGTGGTGTACTGCGATATTGAAGACTACGAAATGCCTGTTCTACCAGAGGGAAATCCTGCCAATGATTATGGAGAGTATAAA
>JBIIBU010000146.1:0-5031 GCA_044239235.1 Flavobacteriales bacterium | reverse complement strand
CAATGAAGCAACAAGTTATAAGATTCCTGTGACTGGAGGACTAGCCGGCGATGGAAATAAGTTTGAGTCGACTCTTGTCGGATTGAATTCAGAACCAGGTCAAGGCGTAATAGCAGCGATAGGATTTTATGGTAAAAATCTTCGTGTAGGACATGGTTCTGTGGGTGGCTGGGAAACATTCGGTCCTGAGATGATGGTGACTAAATCAATAAGCAATAAGCTTTATGAAATTGAAAACTTAAGTGCATTAGATCTGTATAAAAAATATCTTGGTGATTATGCAAATGAACTTCCAGGTTCGGCTCTTCTCTTCCCTCTATCAGTTAAACTTCCCGGCAAAGACACTCTTTTGGTAAGGACAATTCTCTCTATTGATTTTGAATCTGGAAGTATGGTTTTTGCTGGAGACATTCCAGAAGGATCATACGTTCGATTTATGAAATCGAATTTGGATAATTTAGTCGATGCTGCTACTCAAGCCGCAGAGCAATGTTTGTCAGATGGTCAAGCTAAAGAAACGCAACTTGCCCTATTGGTTAGTTGTGTTGGTCGAAAATTGGTAATGAATGCCCGCGTTGAAGAGGAGGTTGAGGCAGTAGCTGAAGTACTGGGTTCTAATGCTGTGATTACAGGGTTTTATTCTTATGGAGAAATATGTCCTTTGACTTCAAATTCTCCTGCTGAATTGCACAACCAAACAATGACCATTACCACTTTGACCGAAGCATAGAAATGAGCTCCTCGCATCACAAATTGCTCGCTCGTCAAATAAAAAAATATCTACACGACGACAATCTCAAAGAAGAAAACATCAGTAAATTCATTGATGCTATTAACGATTCTTATTTTGCCTATGAACGTGACAAAAGACTTGCTGATCATGCATTTCGTATTTCAGAAAGTGAATACTTCTCGTTAAATGAGAGATTGCGTGATGAAATTCACACGAAAAAACAATCAGTTGCAAAGCTTATAGATGCCGTAAATTCCATTGATGAAGAAGGTAGGTTCAAAGCCAGTGAAGATTTGATGAGTATTTCTAATTTCTTGAGTGTTCAAATAGAAAAGCGTAAAGAAGCAGAAAAGGTAGTTCAAGAATCTGAGAACTTGATGCGGATGGCACTTGAGAAGATAGGCGACAACATTTGGGAAATAGATTTTGTAGCTGATAAATTGACATTTCTAAAAAGCTCGAATGCTTTTATGGGTTATACTTTCGAAGAGCTTTCAGGTGGAACAAATGTGGGCTGGCGCAACCTTCATCCAGATGACGTTCATATCATTCGAAATGTTTTAAAAGATTACAAGAAAGGGCTTATTAATCATCACAATATTGAATACCGCTTATTTGACAGAAATAGAAAATTGCATTGGATCCTCGATAGAGGTGGGCTTTTGGAATCACAAAAAAACGGCAGTGCAAAAAGAATTATTGGAACACTAAGTGATATTACCGAAAGAAAACAGTCAGAAGAAAGTCTTGCAAGGACAGCACAATTACTTAGTCGACTTATAGGAAATCTCCAGTCAGGAATTTTAGTCGAAAGCGAAACACGTACCGTGGTGCTAGCCAATCAACTTTTCTGCAGCATGTTTGGAATTCCAGATTCAGCGGAAAGCATGGTTGGTATGGATTCTAATTCCGACGCCATTAGTCTGAAATTTATATTTAAAGATGGGGAGAAGTTTCACGAAAGAATTGAAGAAATTCTTGACAAGAAAAAGCTTGTTTCAGGTGAGTTGCTTGAATTGGTCGATGGAAGATTAATGGAACGCGACTATGTCCCTCTTTTCTTGGATGGCAAATATAGCGGTCACTTGTGGCATTTCACAGATATAACAGAAAGGAAAAGAGCTGAGCAAGCTTTGGTTTTCCGAGAAGAAAAATACCGAAGCATTATAGCAAATATGAATTTGGGAATGATCGAAGTTGATCTTTCCGAAAGGATACTTTTTGCAAATAATAGTTTCTGCGAAATGAGTGGCTTCTCTTTAAATGAGTTGATCGATAAGCACCCAACTGACCTGTTCTTAATGGGTGAAAACGCAGAAATGCTTAAACAGAAAAATGAGTTAAGGAAAGAAGGTGCTTCAGATGCGTATGAAGTTGTGGTCAGAAATAAGCGTGGTGAAGCGAGATGGTGGCTAGTGAGCGGAGCTCCTCTGTATAATGACATCGGAACCTTAATCGGTAGTATTGGAATTCATCTGGATATTACAGCTCAAAAAGAATTAGAGTTAAATCTCGAAAAAGCTAGAAAGGAAGCGCTCTATTCTGCTGAGGTGAAAGAAACATTCCTCGCTAATATGAGTCATGAGCTCAGAACTCCTCTCAATGGTATCATGGGAATGGTGAGAGAGTTGATAAGGAAGTCATTAAACGAAACGGAGTCAAGACAATTAGAAAGCGTGTTTTTTGCTGCAGAGCATTTGTTGAATATTCTAAATGATATTCTCGATTTGTCTCGAATTGATGCAGGAAAAATGCAAATAGAAAAAATAGGCTTTAGGTTTAACGAAACAATTCTTCGGGCGGTGGATGTCATCAATTCGAAGGCTGTAGAAAAGGGAATAAATATTATACAAGAATTACCTGAAGAAGCTGGTGAAATTTTGCTAGGAGACCCACACAGGATTAAGCAAATTTTGATCAATATTATTGGGAATTCTATCAAATTCACGGAGTCTGGATATATCAAGATTCAAATGACCGTGGAGAAATTCACAGGAGACCAGCGTTGGGTTCGTATTCGAATTAAGGATACAGGAATAGGAATGGACCCTGGATTTATGGATAATCTGTTCAAGAAGTTTGTTCAGGAAGACTCATCTATCGTGCGGAAATTCGGCGGTACTGGGCTAGGATTAAGTATAACCAAAGAGTTGATAGAGCTCATGGGCGGCACAATCGCAGTTCAAAGTACAAAAGGCGCTGGTACTGAAATGACTCTCACTTTCCCATTCAGAACAGGCAGCGAATTAGACCTTCCTAAAAGTGCTGATCAATCTGAACTCCCAGCAGGAGAGATTGAGGGATATAGGGTTTTACTTGTCGAAGACAACGAACTTAATCAGCAAGTAGCAACAATGACCCTAAGCCATTTTGGGCTTAAGGTAGAAGTTGCTAATAATGGAAAAGAAGCAGTAGAAATGCTAGCTATTGAAGCTTTTGATATTGTTTTAATGGACGTTCAGATGCCTATTATGGATGGTTATGAGGCATCGCGTACGATCCGAAATGAGCTTCATTTGGAAGTCCCAATCATTGCCTTAACAGCAAATGCATTGAAAGGAGAAAGTGATAAGTGCTTAAGCGCCGGTATGAATGATTTTATTACCAAACCATTTGATGAAGGCACTATGCTCAAAACAATTGCGAAGTGGCTAAAATCGAAATCACTAGAAGCAGTTGGCGATGAAGTTTTGACAAGGAAATCTGAAGCAATAAAAGCAAAACTTTATGATCTTAGCAAACTCGAAAGCATAAGCAGAGGTGATTATACTTTTATAAAAAAGGTATTAGGGATTTTTATTGAGCACACCCCAAGTGCGATTCAAGAAATAAAATTGACGGCATCACGCGGAGACTTTGAAACAATGGGGAAAATTGCCCATCGAATTAAACCTTCATTGGATAATCTCGGGATAAAAACGATGTTTCAAGTAATTCGTGATATAGAAAATTATGATGGTGCTATGGGCGATGTAAACGCCCTTGGTGATAAAATTTTGCAATTAGAGGAAACAGTATTAGCAGTGATTGATCATATTAAAGTGAATGTTTTAAAGGAATAAAAAAGGCGTCCGATTTTGGACGCCCTTCAAAAATATAGTCGAATATTGGTTGTTGAGACCGCTAAAAATCTTAAAGTGTACCTCTCAATTCTTGTTCACGTTCGATTGCTTCAAAAAGAGCTTGGAAATTTCCTTTACCGAAGCTTTTTGCACCTTTTCTTTGAATGATTTCAAAGAACATGGTTGGCCTATCTAGAACTGGTTTGGTAAATAATTGAAGAAGATATCCTTCGTCATCGCGATCGATAAGTACGCCATGTTTTTTCAATATTTCCAAGTCTTCATCGATATGTCCAACACGATTTAAAACAGTTTCGTAGTAAGTTTCTGGAACATAAAGGAATTCAACACCGCGCTCTTTTAATGCCGAAACAGTTTCAATGATATTGTCGGTTGCAACAGCGATGTGCTGAACGCCCGCACCTTCATAAAAGTCGATGT
The DNA here is from genome assembly GCA_044239235.1 of Flavobacteriales bacterium. GTDB lineage: Bacteria > Bacteroidota > Bacteroidia > Flavobacteriales_D > Sanyastnellaceae > JAIXWP01. Next base: position 795 of record JBIIBU010000146.1, on the reverse strand, counting down.
ATTCTTCGATCTGTGATTTTTTTCGTCCTTCTGCTGGTTCGTTAATTGGGAATTTGATTCTTCCATTTCCATTACTCATCACTTTACTCATTAGAGCAGTGTATTCAGTAGAAATGTCTTTATCATCGAAGCTAATAAGTTGTGCGAACCCCATCACTTTGCCGTAGAATTCAACCCACTTATTCATTTCATTCCAACCCACATTTCCAACCATGTGATCGATGAATTTCAAACCACAATCTGACGCTTTGTAATGGGGGTTCCAAGCTTTATATCCTGGCATAAATAGTCCTGTGTATTCGCTTCTTTCAACGAATATGTGAACTGTTTCGCCGTATGTATGAATTCCTGAAAGAACCACTTTACCATTTTCATCTTCGATGGTTTTTGGTTCCATGTAACTCACTGCACCACGTGTTGTCGTTTCTTTCCAACTTTTCGACGCATCATCTACCCAAAGAGCAACCACTTTTACTCCATCACCGTGCTTATTGATATGCTCATTAATTTCTCCGTCTTTGTGAAGCGGGGAAGTAAGCACAAGACGAATTTTATCTTGTTGAAGAACGTATGAAACACGGTCTTTTGATCCTGTTTCTAGTCCACAATAAGCGACGGGTTGAAAACCCCAAGCGCTGATATAATAGTGTGCTGCTTGCTTTGCATTTCCCACATAAAGTTCAACGTAGTCTGTGCCCAACAATGGCAAAAAATCTTCCGCGAGAGGATTGATTTTTTCTAAGTTTTGTGATGTAGTATCTGTAATCATTTTACCGAAATTATTTGTCCAACCAC
>JBIIBU010000069.1:0-8754 GCA_044239235.1 Flavobacteriales bacterium | reverse complement strand
CTGGTATGATCAACATGTGTTTTTCTTCTTTAAAAATGGGCTGCAAATATAGAAATCTTTTTAAACCAAGCAACTATCCTTTTAAAATTTCTCGAGAAATTACTAATTTCTGAATTTCGGACGTGCCTTCACCTATCGTACACAACTTAGAATCACGATAGAATTTTTCTACAGGGAAATCCTTTGTATACCCATATCCACCAAAGATTTGAACGGCTTCAGTAGATACGCGAACTGCTACTTCTGAAGCGTAATATTTGGCCATTGCGCCCTCTTTGGTAACTTTCATTTTATTATTCTTCAAATAGGCAGCTTGATACAATAATGCCTCCGAAGCTTCAATTTCAAGTGCCATATCTGCCAATTTGAAAGCAATCGCTTGGAAATTCGCAATAGGCTGTCCAAACTGCTCTCTTTCTTTAGCGTATTTAACAGCAGCTTCGAATGCTCCTTTAGCTATTCCCATTGATAATGCACCGATCGAAATACGGCCTCCATCAAGGATTTTCATCGCTTGTTTAAATCCATCACCAACGTTGCCAATAATCTGACTCTTATGCACTCTGCAATTGTCAAAAATCAACTCTGCTGTCTCTGATGCACGCATTCCAAGCTTGTTTTCTTTCTTACCGCCGCTGAACCCTGGTGTACTGCGTTCAATAATAAACGCCGTAATTCCATGAGAGTCCAACAGATCACCTGTACGAACGAGCACAACAGCAACTTCTCCTGAAATACCATGGGTAATCCAGTTTTTTGTGCCGTTGATTACATAATAATCACCGTCTTCTACACCAACACATTTCATGCGCATTGCATCACTACCTGTGTTAGCCTCAGTCAATCCCCAAGCTCCAATCCACTCGCCTGAAGCAAGTTTTGGAAGATATTTTTGCTTTTGTTCCTCGTTTGCAAACTCTAAAATATGATTCGTGCAAAGACTGTTGTGAGCAGCAACACTAAGACCTACAGAACCGCAGACTTTGGATACTTCTTCGATTACAGATATGTACTCGTTATAACCCATTCCTGAGCCACCATATTCTTCTGGAACCAATACCCCCATGAGTCCAAGTTCTCCCATCTTGCGAAATACTTCACGAGGGAAAAATTGTGACTCATCCCACTCCATAACAAATGGTCTGATTTCCTTTTCAGCGAAATCACGGACCATTTGTGAAATCATTTTTTGGTTTTCTGTTTTTTCAAAGTTCATTGCTTCGGTATTTGGGAGTTACCCGTTTTATCTTGTGTTCAGGCTCTTAGAAATCATTTTTCTAATAAAACCCAGTTAATAGCTTACAAATGTAGAGATGTGTTCACTGTACTTTTTAAGATTTTCTCTTCCGTTCAAAAAAGTGAGTTCACTCAAAAAGGAGAATCCAATCACTTCAGCGTTGGCCATTCCAACCAGCTCAGCCGCAGCGCAGGCAGTTCCTCCAGTAGCCAATACATCATCGTGAATCAATACTTTTTGACCAGGACGAAGGGCGTCTTTATGCATTTCAATAGTAGCTTCTCCATATTCGAGTGCGTAGCTCACAGCATACGATTCACGAGGTAATTTCCCTTTCTTTCTGACCAGAATAAAGGGGACGTTTAGTGCCATGGCTAATGGCAGACCAAACAAAAAACCTCGGCTCTCCATGCCGAGCACAGCTTCTGCGCCGGAAGAAGAAAAAGTACTCTTCATTTCTTCAAGGATTTCTTTGCATAAATCGGAATCTTGAAAAATGGGAGTAATATCTTTATAGATAACTCCTGCCTTTGGAAAGTCAGGTACGTCAGCTATAGCGCCGACAATTTTCTCAGAGAGTGATGACATTAGTGATGTTTGGTGGCGCAAAAATAGGGTAGTACAAGCCTATTTCTCTAGTCAAACACCAAATAAGGGCAAAGTCGGTCTTTAACCTCCTTTTGGATGGTTATGGACTTCAATAAATCTTCACAGTTTCCAAATTTGCCATGCTTGCTTCTGTAGGCAACAAGTGTTTTTGCCTCGACTTTGGAAATATAGGGATGATTATCAAGAATGGTATCTACAACTGTATTGATGTTTATTTTCTGAATAAAGGCTTGGTTGAAAGAAAGTTGTGGTGCGATTTGATCAGCAAGTTCGACGGGGAAGTTGTATATTTCTTTGATCTGAGAAATAGTAAAAAAGCCCCCTAGACGGTCGCGGTACTTAATTATTTTCTTCGCAAAGAAGGCACCAACACCTTTCAATTGCATGAGTTCTGTAGTGTCTGCTGTATTGATCTCAATAATCCCGTTAAAAGCCTCTTTTCGAGTATAACTAGGTGTTTCAAATTGCCTTTTATAATCATCAAATTTATTTTCTGATGCTGAGAATTCAAATTCGGATGACTCGCCAAATTGGGACGTTTTTTTTTCGGAGGAATCTACTTGACCTTCGTGCAGTTCTCCCCAGTCTATATGGATCGATTCAACTTGAATGGGCGGCTTATTTAGTAAAAATGGCAACGCCAAATTTACTGATCCGATAAGGATCACAAACACAATCAGTACAATGATGCCATTCTTCTCTCTTCGAGAATAGGAGAGCAGTTCTTTAAGTTTTTCAGTTTTCATTTCTCAAAAATATCCAACCGAGAATAGCATACCCCGAATATCTTATGCAACTTTATTCGAATAGAAAAACTAAAAACAAGACACAATGTCAAATTGCTTTTTACATCAATAACCCGAAATCCGAAATCCGAAATTCGGAATCCGAAATCATTTGGCTTCACTTGGATTCATTTGTTTCCACTTGGTTTAACTTTTCTCATTCCAAGGGACTTAAGATCGTTGCCGGGCATTGTGAATATTCTGTTAATTACTCTTGCCGATTTCTGATGCATATTTGCAACGCTATGGCAGAGAATTTCATCGTTTCAGCGCGTAAATACCGCCCAGATACTTGGGAAACTGTTGTGGGGCAGAAGCATATTACTTCTACCCTTCAAAATGCTATTGCGAACAATCAAATCGCTCAAGCCTATTTGTTTACAGGTCCACGTGGAGTTGGTAAAACAACCTGCGCGCGTATCTTTTCAAAGGCAGTAAATGGGATGATTCTCGAAGATATTCAAGATCTTCAATTCAATATCTTCGAACTTGATGCCGCATCAAATAACTCGGTAGACGATATTCGTTCTATCGTCGATTCAGTGCGTATCCCACCTCAAACAGGAAAGTATAAAGTGTACATCATAGATGAGGTTCACATGCTTTCACAAGCCGCCTTCAATGCGTTTCTGAAAACACTTGAAGAGCCGCCTGCACACGCGATTTTTATTCTTGCAACTACCGAGAAACATAAAATTCTTCCAACTATTCTTAGCCGTTGTCAAATCTTTGACTTTAATAGAATTAAAGTTAAAGACATGACAGAACATTTGGCAAATATTGCTGCCAAAGAAGGTGTTCAAGCAGATGAAGATGCATTGCACGTAATCGCTCAAAAAGCGGATGGTGCTATGAGAGATGCGCTATCCATTTTTGACCAAGTGGTCGCTTTTTGCGGAAGAGATCTGAATTATCAAGGTGTTATTCAAAACTTGAATGTGCTCGATTATGAGTACTATTTCAGACTCACAGATATGATCCTCAAAGAGGATATTCCTGCAGCCTTGATGCTGTTTAATGAAGTTTTGAATAAAGGTTTTGACGGTCATCATTTCATCACAGGGCTAGGTGCACACTTCAGAAATCTACTCGTATGCAAAGACGCGATAACTGTTCAATTGCTTGAAGTAACCGAAACGGTAGCCGCGAAATACACCGAACAGGCTCAGCAAGCCGATCTTCGTCTTTTGATTAAGGCTATGGAACTTGTAAATAGTTGTGATGAACAATATCGAACAAGTAAGCATCCGCGACTACTTGTCGAACTTACCCTCATGCAGGCGTGCAGCATTCTCTATAACCAAAGAGAAGGCGAAAAAAAAAATTGAAAATTAAACCGTTCAGAGCAACTCCGCCTGTAACCGTTTCCTCAGTAAATCCTACAGCATCAACTATTCCGGTTAAACCAGCGCCAGTTTCTGTTGCTAATCCCGGCATGGTTGTAAAGGCCGCTGTGGAAGCACCGGCGATCAAACCTTCTTCAGAAAACAGAGCGAAAATATTTAGTTCTCCCGATTTCATTTCTATCAAAGGATTGGCTCATGCCACTTCAGAACAAAAAATTAAAGAGGAACAATCAGCTATTGCTGATCAAGGTCCTATTCGTGATTTCAATATTGAGGAATTCGAAATCGTTTGGAAAGAATACGCCGATACTCGTCTTACTACTAACATGCAAGCGCAAACAGCCTTCAAGTTTGCCGCGCTTACAAAAACTGGTGATAGAACAATTCGGGTTGCATTTCCAAGTGAAACAGCGATCTTGTTCTTTGGTGATGTAAGATCTGCATTTAGTGAGTATTTGAGAAATGAAGCTTCTCTACCGGGTATCGAATTTGAATTGGATACACTTAAGCATGAAGAAATAAAGCTTTCTACCAAATCGGATAAAGAAAAGTTTGAAGCCATGCGCGATAAAAATCCGGCATTAGAAGAGCTTCGAAAGAAATTCAATTTGCAAATTGATTTCTAACGCTGAACGAATTCTATCAGCGCTTTCGAGAAATTATCCCAACTTAAATCTTCTTTGAGATTACTCATATTTTGTTCCCAATGACTTTTACCGTAGGTAAAAAACTGACGTATTGACTCAGCAATGTCATCTGCCAATGGCTTTTCTACGATCAATCCCGTTTTTCCATGTTTGATAATTTCTTTCAAACCACCTACGTCTGTTGCTATAATCGGAATACCAAAGTGATAAGCAATGGCTGAAATGCCGCTCTGAGTAGCTGACTTATATGGAAGAACAACAGTGTCTGAGGCACCAAAAAACACAGGTACTTCGTGATCACTGATGTAACGAACGAATGGATAACAACGCTCTTTATTGGGCAAAGAATCAATTTGCTTTTGATATTCATCAAAGGCACCATAAACCTCACCAGCAATGATCAATTGATATTCGTCATTGAGTTTTGAAAATGCTTCAATCAAAAGATCCAAGCCTTTATAATCTCTTATAAATCCAAAAAACAGAATAGTCTTTTTATCAGGGTCTATGCCCAGTTTCAATCGCGCCTCACGCTGCGGCATAATGTCACCGAAATGATCATAAAGGGGATGTTCTTTCAACAACACATTCGCGTTTGGCTTAATGCTTAGAATATCATTTTTCACCGAGTCACTCATCGCAATGAAAAGATCATTTCGATTCATGAAATATTTTGCAAAGGCATGGTCAAAGAACTTTTTTTCATGCGGAATTGCATTGTCTACAACAGTTAGAATTCGTGTTTTATCACTGCGAACACTTCCTGCTACATAACCTAAAGACGGCGCCATATAAGACATCCAATACTTCATTACCATCAGATCAGGTTGGCTAGCTTTAATAACAGAAGCCGTTTTCATCCAAGAAATTGGATTGATCGAATCCAATAAACGAATTGATGGAATAGGATCCGCAACGTCTTCTGGCGTCACCATTTGTGTTTTTCCGGGAAACAAAAAGTCAGGATATTGACGAGTAAAGGTGTAAGCGGTAACGTCGTTTTCCTTTTCTAAAGCGCGATAAAGACTCGCATTGAATTGCGCTATTCCTCCACGAAAAGGATAAAAAGTAGATAAATAGGCAATCTTCATTATTGAGCTAGTTTTATTATTTCATTATAAACATCATCGATTGAAAGGTCTTTCATGCAATGCTTTTCGCGTGAACACTTATTGCCATAATAGCAATCACATCCGCTCGAAGGCTCAACGATAACTCCATTTCCGTAAAGTTCGAATTCGTATTTGTTGAAAATATTATTGAAAAGCACAAGCTTTTTATTCAAACCAATTGCAATGTGCATCATCATACTCACTGCCGTAACCACAACATCGCAGCGGCTTACAAGAGCAATGAATTCATCTAAAGCGAAGTGACCTGGATAAAAACAACCTGTTGCTTGAACGTAATAACTATTCACATCATCTTCGTCCTTACCGCCTAGAACGATTGGATAATATCCTGCATTCTGAAGCTTCTTGATAAGAGCAATCCAATTTTCTTGAGGCCACAATCTGGTCTGCCAGCGAATGCCGCAACCTGTATTTAATCCAATGATTTTTTTGCCATCCGCTTGTTCACGAACAGAATTCCATTTTTGCGCTAAATCCTCATTGTAGTTGAGCAAATAAGGCTCTCCCTGAAAATCTAAATGGCAAATTTCAAAAATTTCATGAAGATAATTCGTGGTGTTTTTCTTTGAAATGTTATCAAAAAGTCCAGTTACCAATTTATGCTCAGCAGCTGGTGTAGCGGCATCCAAGTGATGGTCTTTTAGGGTAAAACCATACTTCACGGGACTTTTTACTTCGGCAAGTAAGGCGCAAGCTTCCACTTCTTTATCGAGGTTGATTGCAATGTCAAATGCTGTATTTTGAATCTTGTAAAATGAAAGAAAATCAGGTGTGAAAATTTCGTCAACCATATCCTTGGGAAGGACCGCCGGACTCTGAGTAAGCCAAGTAATATGACAGTTTGGGTATTCTTTTTTAAAGCGTGTTAGTAGAGGAGTGGTGCGGATTACGTCGCCAATCGCACCAAGCTTTATGATCAAAATGCGTTTTTCAATCTTGCTGTATTCATCGCAAGTGGAACACACTTTATCTCTTAGTTTATTCGGCTTACAAGGGATGCCGCCTTTGAAATGACGACAGTCGTATTTAATTCCTGCATATTCGCTCATGGTGGCGAAAATAATTCGCTTATTTTGAACTTTAGTATCTATTAGTAGTTTCTTACTACGAATAATACACTATGAAACACTTTATAACTTTCATTTTCACCTGTTTTACGTCCACTTTTGCACTTTCTCAAAGTGCAACAATTAACGGAAAAGTAATTGACAAAACCACAAACGAGCCCGTTCCCTATGCAGCTGTGGTCATTCAAGGCGCCACCAATGGGAAACTAACCGACTTCGATGGACTGTTTTCATTTGATAAATTGGAATCTGGCCTCTATAATTTGGAATGTTCAGCTACTGGTTATAAAAAATCGATTGTTTTTGAAGTTGAGGTTACAACCGACCGACCTGCTAATGTTGAGATTCGTCTAGAACCCATCGTAACCGAGACGAAAGAAATCGAAATTGTGGGTTCTGCCATTAGCAATGTCGAAGAGTCACCTGTATCCGTTCGAATGATTGGTACGAATGAGATTAAAAGGAATCCAGGAGGAAATAGAGATATCTCGCGCGCTATTCGCTCGCTCCCGGGTGTTGCAGCCATTCCAAGCTTCAGAAATGACATTATCATTCGCGGCGGCGCAGCAAACGAAAATCGTTTTTACATCGATGGAATCGAAATTCCGAATATCAATCACTTTGCCACGCAAGGTGCTAGCGGCGGACCTGTTGGTTTGATTAACGTCGATCTTATTCAAGAAGTAGAATTCTATTCTGGAGCTTTTCCGTCAGCTCGCGGAAACGCCCTCAGTTCAGTCTTGGAGTTTGATTTTAAGGAAGCGCGCAAAGACAAATACACAGCTAATTTTGTCGTTGGAAGCAGCGATCTTGGTGTAACAGTTGAAGGACCGACTAGTAAAAAATCGGGTATAGTAGTTTCGGCTCGTAGAAGCTACTTGCAAGGTATTTTCTCGCTATTAGGTTTGCCTTTTCTCCCTACCTACAATGATATCAATTTGAAATGGGATTATAGAATCAATGATAAGAATACATTAACTATTATAGGTCTAGGTGCTTTCGATCAGTTTAAACTGAATACTGGCCTTGACACGGATAGTACCAGCGAGGACTTTAATTTTAATCGTTATCTCCTGGATAATTTGGTAATCAATCAGCAATGGAATTACACAGTAGGTGCAAAGCTTGACCATTTTACGGAAAATGGACGTTGGTCTTTTATTTTGAGCAGAAATGTATTGCAAAATGATGCTTTCAAATATGAGAACAATGATGAAAATCTGCCACGGACATTTGATTATACCAGCCGCGAAACAGAGAATAAATTCAGAGTTGAGCATAAGCGTAATACTGCAACGGGTTGGAAATTCCTTGTTGGAGCAGGAGCAGAGCTCGCTGAATTTACCTTGAGTAACAGTGCTTTTTTCTACAATCCAGCATTGGACAGCGCTTATAAGCTGAATGAAAGTTCACGATTTGAACTTCCTAAATACAGTGTTTTTGCACAGACCTCGAAGTCATTGTTTGAAGGTAAATTAGTAATGTCAGCAGGTTTGAGAATGGATGGAGCGGATTACAATGCGCGAATGGCAAATCCGTTAAATCAGATTTCACCACGAATTTCATTTAAATATAGAATAGCAAAAAAATGGAGTTTGAATGCCAACACTGGAGTCTATTATCAACTTCCATCATATACAATTTTAGGTTTCGAGAATGGTGGTATTCTTCAAAATACGAATGCAAACTATGTGAGGAATACACAAGCTGTAGCTGGGGTTCAGTATGACTGGGATGAACGAAATTCAATTATCACAGTAGAAGGTTTCTATAAGAATTACAACAACTATGCAATGAGCAACAACAAGGGTGTTTCTCTCGCGAATCTCGGTGCCGACTTTGGGGTAATTGGAAATGAAAAAATAGATTTTACCGGTCTAGGTCGCGCTTATGGTGTTGAGTTTTTGTATCAGCAGCGCTTCTTTGAAGG
>JBIIBU010000074.1:0-8101 GCA_044239235.1 Flavobacteriales bacterium | reverse complement strand
ATCATGTCTTACACTTGGGTGAGAAGTGAATTTACGAATGCAATTAATCAATGGGCTCCTTCAAGTTGGGATAGCCGACACTTAGTAAGCTTAACCGGAGGAAAGAAGTTCAAAAAGAACTGGGAAGTGGGAGGAAGGTTCTCGTTAAGCGGCGGATTGCCATATACTCCTGATGATGTGGCTTCTTCTATGCTCATTTCCAATTGGGAGAAGTTTGGTGTTGCAATCACGGACTGGTCTCAGTTAAACAGTAAACGAATTGAAACATTCCACCAGCTTGATATCAGAATTGATAAAAAATGGTTCTTTGCTAAGTGGTCTTTAAACTTGTTCTTGGATATTCAAAATGTCTACGGTAGTGTTACTCTGTTGAAACCTATTTTGGATGTAAAGCGCGATGGCCAAGGCAATCCAATAGTAGATCCAAATGATCCAACGAGATATTTGTCAAATGAAATTGAGAATACCAATGGCACTGTCTTGCCAGCGATAGGAATCATCATAGAGTTGTAGTTACTTTTACACCATGCGAATCGATAAGTATTTGTGGTGCATTAGAGTTTTTAAGACTCGAACTTTAGCTGCAACAAATTGTAAAGCTGAAAAAGTTTGGGTGAATAACGAGTTGACCAAAGCTTCTCGTGAGCTACGTCTCGGCGATGTAATTAAGGTTCGTAAAGGTCCTATTCACTTTAGTTTTAAGGCTCTTGCTTTTCCTACCAGTAGGATAGGAGCAAAGCTCGTAACCACCTATGCGCTTGACGTAACCACCAAAGAGGAGATTGAAAAAATGGAGCGTATTAAATTGCAAATGCAAGAAGAGCGCCCAAGAGGATTAGGCAGGCCAACCAAAAAAGATCGCAGAGAGTTAGAAGAATTTTTTGATTTTGATGACGAAGATTTTGAACCTGAGAGTTAGTCAAATATCACCAGAACAGACCAAGGCATTGCGCCACTTGGTTCTTTGGCCTCATATCGAAAAGGTAGAAGACTGCGTGATCGATATTGATGCGAGAGAAGACGCTATTCACCTAGCTACATTCGATGGTGAGCGCATTATTAGCATTGGTTCCCTTTTTCAAATGGATAGTGCAAAAATTGACTTCAAAAGACAGTATCGTTTGCGCGCTATGGCGACTCATCCTGATTACAGAGGAATGAATGCAGGTCGAATTTTAGTCGAACACGCATTAGATCATTTGAAGAATAAAGGTGTGGAAGTGCTATGGTGTGACGCCAGAGAAATTGCAGTAGGATTCTATCAATCGATAGGTTTCGAAAAGCTCCCTGAGAAATACGACATCCCCAAAATCGGTCCGCACTATTTTATGTGGAAAGTCATCTGAGGTGATTCCGAATTCCGAATTTCTAATTCCTGACTGCACTTTTTTCCATCAACCATCAACCATCAACCATTAGACATCAACCATCTTTCGATGGGCTTTCCCTATCTTTGCCCCCCAAATAATCTGCAATGCCAAATATTAGCGAAAAAGGACATTCAATGCCAGCTTCACCAATCAGAAAGCTGGTTCCATATTCTGAAGCTGCAAAAAAAGCTGGGCGCACTGTTTATCACCTAAATATCGGTCAGCCTGATATCGAAACGCCTGAAATCGTGATGGAAAAAATCCGTCAAACTGAAATCAAAGTTATCGAGTATAGCAACTCAGAAGGCATGGCTGCTTATCGCACTGGACTTGTGGAATATTATAAAACCAAAGACATCAACATTGAGCCAACTGATTTGATGGTGACAACAGGTGGTTCAGAGGCATTAGTATTTGCATTTATGACCTGTCTCAACCCAGGTGATGAAATTATTATCCCAGAACCTTTCTACGCTAATTACAATGGTTTTGCAGTAATGGCTGGAGTTAAAGTTGTGCCAGTAACTGCTCACATCGAAGACGGTTTTGCTCTTCCTCCAATAGCAGATTTTGAAAGCAAAATAACGCCTAGAACAAAAGGAATTCTTATCTGTAATCCAGGTAATCCAACAGGATACTTATATTCTCAATCTGAATTAGAACAGCTTAGGGACCTTGTTATTAAACATGATTTGTTCTTGTTTGCTGATGAGGTTTACCGAGAGTTCATGTACGATGGCGCTATTCCATATTCTGTAATGAATCTAGCAGGACTGGATGAGCACGCAATCATGATTGATAGTATCAGTAAAAGATATAGCATGTGCGGAGCGCGCATTGGTGCTTTGATTACTCGCAATAAGACTGTAATGTCTGCTGCCATGAAATTCGCTCAAGCTCGTTTATCACCGCCAACTTTTGGACAGTTAGCAGGTATTGCAGCGCTTGATACACCAGCTTCATATTTCGAAGGTGTAGTAAATGAGTACGTGCATCGTCGTGACATCTTGGTTGATGGTCTCAACAAAATTGATGGTGTTAAATGCCCAAAACCGAAGGGAGCATTCTACTGTATCGCTCAACTTCCAATTGATGATTCAGATGTATTCTGTCAATGGATTCTTGAAAAATTTGAATACAAAAACCAAACAGTGATGATGGCGCCTGCAACAGGATTTTATGCCACTCCTGGTTTAGGAAAAAATGAAGTAAGACTTGCTTATGTGCTAAACACAGAAGCACTTCAAAACGCTTTGATATGCCTTGAAGAAGCTCTTAAAGTTTATCCAGGAAGAAAGTAATTCCTGGATAAATCTTTAAGATTTACTTTTATTAACAAGAACCCTTGAGGTTTTCAGACATTAGCGAATCACCATTTTCAAAGAAGATAAGTTACAACAGTCACTAACCGTGACGAAGTACATTCCTGTTCGAAATTCTGATGTGTCGATGTTAATGTCGTCCTCAGTATTTTTCCTTTTTTCAGCTATAGATTTCACTTTGCGGCCATTCGCATCATAGATGTCGATGATCACTTCATTCGAAAATCCTCGCAGTCTCATCATTGTTTGATCGCTAGCTGGATTGGGGAAAATAGAAGCTGACAGCGGTGTTTTATTTAACTCCGTTACACTCACCAAGTCTGTTTGGAAATAGAAATATTGCATGATTTCTTTTCCAAAGTCTGGTTCGAAATTGATGAAGTCACTTCCAGAAACTTTGTCCAATCGACATTGTCCAAAACCATCATCATTCGCAAAGAAACTTAGTCCATCACCTTCGGTGTCTTTCAAATGGAACATATAACAACCCGAATTCAATTGAAGAGTATCTCTGTATGTTGTGTTTGCTTCAGGGAAATTATCTCTTGAGAAAACCACGTTGCCATTGATGTCATAAAGTGTATAAGACGTTTCTGTGTAAGCCAAATTCGTCTTCAAAATGATGATCATTCTATTGTCATCATAATTCACATAGTGATAAATTTTTGGGCGATAGAACGTGCTTTCTGCATGATTGTTCGAGTTGTTTTCATCACCATTTATATCAACGATGAATCTGAGTAGTTCTGTATCATTGCCCTGCCACATGATAGGATCACTGTAAGACAATTCTACCTCTTCAGATTCCATGAATCCCAGGTTTCCAGTCCAAGTATAAGTTTGTGATTCTCCTCCTTGCACGCGGTAAGTAAATGTCAAGGTTGTCAATGGTTGAGATCCTTTATTTCTGATCACCACCTTTGGATTATCACACATTGGATTCCATCTGCTATGAATCTTCCAATCACTAGGAGCGGTGATCTGATCAATTTCCGCATCATTTACAAAAGCAATGGGGCCATAATAGATCATCTGTGATTCGGTAACGTAATTACCATAAGGATCATAAGTGATGTCGTAATCTGCAGACACTTCGCCATTCTGAACAAATGGCGTTAGTTCAAATTCTTTGACACGACCTTCTTTGCCCGGACACCATCCTGCTCTATTGAACAACCATGTTCCTCCTTGAGGATAAAGCGGATTGCGATCGCAATCTTCCATGATTTCCCAAGCGAATTGCTGCGTGCCATTCACTTTTACGCTATGTGTATTGAAACAGAATTCTCCACAGTTGTTGTTATCAAAACCAAATCCGTGACCAGTTACAACGGTTCGAAGTTTTAAAGCAACTTCATTTTCTTGCAAAGCGAACGTTCGTTCGGTTACTTGTGTATCGAAATTGCCGAGATTCCAGTTGCCATTCCAGACATTTTCAATTCGGGTAACTTTTCGAGGAGCAGGACCTTCGATAAACACAAATTTCAAATCAAGAAGCTCTTGCCAGTTTCCGGCTTCAAGCTCTACCTCGCCATGCAACAAAGATTCAAAGTCTGTGATGTCATATACCCAAGTCCATCCTTCTGTGCCCAAATCAAGTTGAATTCCGTATGGTGTGATAAATCTGCCCAGCTCAATTTTGTTTACGAGCTCGAAAGGTTGTGCATAATAGTACAACGTATCATTTTCTACGAAATAGTCATTAGAAATAGCTGTAGAATCAATCTTAACCCCAGATGCATCATACACGTAAGAGTAGTCACCTTGCCAATAATATTCCGTGTTAATTACGACTGGTTGATAGTCTACAATCGCATATTCTGAAAGCGATACAGGAGCACGTTCTATCGATTGTTCGCCAATAATTGTATTTTGCGAAGTGGTATAATCGCCTTGGAAAAAACTTGTTTTAGGCTTCCACAAAGTTGGTTGTGCATTTCTGAAAATTGATTCCCCAGAAATCAAAGGATGAGTGGCATTACCATACAATACGCCGTCATTTCCGTTTTGCGTGTTATCTGAATTTACCCAAGGTTCTTCTGCATTGAAAGAATAGTAGAACTGTAAATTCGAATAGAAAGGATGTGTATCATCGATATCACGTCTCATCCAATCCGCTATTGTTGTTGCATCGAGAGCTACATTGAAAATAGCAAATTCATCGACACCACCGTGGTAGTAGTTAGTCCAACTAGAAGCACTTCCGATAGTGAATTTCACCACATCGTTCATGACATTGTCTAAGTTGGTTCCGCTATGCCAAAGAACACCATTCAAGAAAATCTTCATACTTCCTGTAGAAGCATCTTTAGTGAAAGCATAGTGATTCCATTTCCCTTCGTATTGTGCTGTTGATGCCGCTTTATCTATTCGATCATAGCCGCCATTATAGCCCGCATCCCAATACACACGGCCATTGCTCCATGGCAAATGAGAATTCAGTACTCGTTGATTGCTTGCGTTTGTGCCTTCAAATACAGTCCCATCCTCAGGTTGAAACTCTGGAGTTCCATATACCCAAAATGAAATAGTGATTTGATCATTTACGGATGTGAATGCATTAGCAGGAACCGAAACCTGATCACCGGAGTCGAACAAAATATTTCTGTCTTCTCCTGAAAAATAGATTCCTAAGGAAGCATCAACATCTGTTCCTACAAGAGAAACAGAATTTGTAGATTCTTCATTGGTGTATGAAATATCAACGAGAATATTCGATGTTCCATTCCAATTGAATGGCTGATTGAAAACAAATTCTAAAGCGGAGTTTGCCGCAATATCTGTATCCAAATCATAGACTGTTGTCCAACTATCTTCATTCCAAGACGCAAGCGCATTGACCGTACTGGCCTTCAATCTGATTTTAAGATGTTTGAATTGACCAGAACCTTCACCGCTATGCATGACCATTTTCGCGATATCGCCTGCTGTCATTCCGCTTGCAGAAAGCTCGGAAGCCAACCATATGAATTGAGCACGGTTGGTTAATGAGCCGCTGAATATCGCATTAGAGTTGAGAATTCCATCACCAAGCAAGAATTCAGTTTCAGAATTTACAACGTCAACTATGGTCGAGGTTTGCTCGTATTGATAAGTGTCTACTATAGGCGAAGTATTCAAATTAGCTTCTGTGAAATTCGCCAAATTGAGTTGATAGTGCGGATGCCAAACGTAATTCGAATCGTACTCACCAGTGTGCTGATAAAGATTGGTGTATGTCAAATAATCCCATTCACCGCATGGAAAGCCAAGGTTTCCAGCTGTTCCGTCTTCAAAGCATTTCAGTGTGTAATACATGAGCACTTTTTGGTACTCTGTATTGTCATTTGGAAATGTGAAATACTGACGGCCAGGACTGTCGTAGGCTTGATTCGGGTTGTTTTGTGCGTCAAACGTAAATGTTTGAACAATAGTGGTATCGCCGGCTTGAGCGCTTCCTAGAATAGAAATAGCCGTTAAAAAAAAGAAGGATAATGACTTCTTCATTTGAATTTGTTTTGTCAAATAAAGAGTGATTATTCCACAACTTCAAAAAAAACCTTTCCCCCAAAAGAGGAAAGCAAGACTATTTTTTCACTTCGGCTATGGCATCAATATCCACTTGAAGATAGAATTTAAAATGCACAGGAGTTTGAGAAACAAGGCCTTTCAAGAAAAGTTTCATTCCGTTAGTGTCTAAAAAGTATTGTTGAATATTTGCAACTTCAGTGCTTACAAAATCAATTTTTACAGGATCAGCATTGTCCATGCTTGACTGAAGACTGATGTCATTCAACAAAAATGTAGTTCCCGCCTCGGTCATATTTTTATTTCCAAACCCGATTGAACCGTTTAGGGTTGTTGCCGGTGAATCGTAATATTCGAAAACCTTATATTTTATGTCAATTAATTCATAGCGCTGGATCTTATCCTTCACTTCCGCTAGGTTCGCATTTAGCTCCAATGCGTCAATTAATCCGTTCAAATCGATGGTAGCTTCACCATTGTTGTCTGTGGTAGCACTGACCTCGAATGTGTAGGGGATTGTAGTCGAAAATCGCTTCTCGTCAAATTGATCACAACTGCTGAAAAGAACTGTTGCAATTACAATTGCAAAAAAGAAAGAAATTGCTTTCATGGTATTCTATTTTAAGTATCAAGTTATTCAAAGGTATAATTTATACCAAGCCGCGCACCACTAATTTTTGCATAATTGCACTGCTTAACTGAAAAATTATGAATGAGTATTTCCTTCATTATATCTGGAGGTACCGTCTTTTTAAGACGACTGATTTGAAAACCAGTAATGGTGATTCAATCCAAGTTTTATTTCCTGGAATGTATAATCAATCCGAAGGTGGTCCAGATTTTTTAAATGCACGTTTGCGAATAGGCAAAACCTTCTGGGTCGGTCATGTCGAGATTCATATCAAAGGAAGTGATTGGGATAAGCACAACCATACGCATGATCCTCACTACCGCAATGTCATTCTGCACGTAGTTTACTTGAATGATGTCGAAATCCATTTTAATAATCCCGGAGACCTTGCAGTGTTGGAGCTCAAGGATGTAATGCGCGATGATCAACTCGATAAATACAATCGTTGGGTAGATAGTTCCGCAGATATACCTTGTGACTTGCAGAAGGATAGGGTCGAAAAGGTTCAGTGGGTGAGCTGGAAGGAAAGACTGCTCATCGAACGTTTGGAAGAAAAGTCTCGGGTCATGCTGGAGATATTGCATGAGGTGAAAGGGCATTGGCCCGAGGCTTTCTACCGACGTGTTGCCTGGAATTTTGGGTTTTCATCCAATGCCATTGGCTTCGAGTTGCTTGCCAGATCAATTCCCATGAAACTATTGACCCGATACAGGGAAGATAAATTTGTAATTGAATCTCTTCTATTTGGACAATCAGGACTTCTTTCTACAAAATTCAAAGATGATTATCCAATAAGAATGTTGACTGAGTTTAAGCATTTGGCTAACAAGCATTCGTTGCACCCACTTTCATCCGCGGCTTGGACATTTGGTGGAGTGCGGCCTTCTAATTTTCCAACTATTCGCCTGTCTCAATTTTCAGCGCTTATCTCGAATTCTGAAAATTTGCTTGCGGTCATACTCGAAGAGGAGAGTATTCCTAAAATAAGGTCTTTTTTTCGGGTCCAGGTTTCTGAATATTGGCAAGATCATTTTGTATTCGATAAACCTTCGAATGTGCAGCGAAAACAGCACTTGGGAGAATTGGCAATAGACAATATCATCATTAACAGTGTCGTGGTCACACTCTTTGCTTTTGGAAAATTCCATCATGAAGAGAAATATATTGACAAAGCATTTCGTATTTTTGAATTCTGCAAGCCGGAGACGAATCACATTATCCGCATTTGGGATAGGCGAGGAGTCGAAAACGAGCATGCAGGAGATTCACAA
>JBIIBU010000144.1:0-5063 GCA_044239235.1 Flavobacteriales bacterium | reverse complement strand
ATACTTTAAAATAACTTTCTTGTCGATGCTAACTGATTTCCCATTTTGAAAGTCTACACCACTTGCACCGATAACTTTGCCATTCGAAACATAGAACACAAAATATTCTAGCTCACTATCGGCATCTATATTTTCTGCACGCAGTCCACTGCTAATAGCGCGTAATTCGGGACTTGTTGCAGATTTCAAATTACCAGCTAATGTGTAATCCATACAACACTGTCCATTGGTTAACTTCTCTACATTGTCCGTTTCAAGCATGTCCATTGCCTCTTCACAGCTATAGGTTTCGCCATTTTCTGTCATCGTTCGAGCTACTTTATCTAATGCAAGCGCTCCCTTTCCTGTGCTTTTTGGGAAATGGAATGCTCTATTAGAATATTCAATTTCATTTGAAAGCTCAGCGCCAACTTCTATCATAACGAAGTTGGTAGAACCTGCAGGCAGTTGATCTACAGCAGTCCATTCTGTCGAATTGGCCGTATTGCTTTTTATGTAATATTTATTGGTCTTCCACGCATTTATTACCATTACATCTGAGTTGTAATTAGATTCAAAGTCCCACACAGGGGCTTCTGGATTCGATTCACCAAGTCCCTTTGGTAGTTCGACTCTCTTGCTTGACCAGCCATTCGCCGAAGGAATAAATTGGAAAATTTCAGTAAATGGTTTTTCAGTTATCATGCTGTAATAATTCACGGCTACTAAATGCTGCTCAAGATTGGTAATGCCTACATACGCAACATACACACTGTCTTTGAACAATTCAGAGCCTACTGAATTGTAGAATTTATCTTGCCAGTTTGGAAAAGTATTTACGATTTCTTCCATATCTGGACCAACATGAGAGAGAATGCGAAGTCTAATTAATTCTGAATTTCCATCTTCATTGAAAATCATATCAAGGAAGTCACTCATAGAATAATAGGCTGTTCTATAATTGCGACGAAGCTTGAAATATTCCGAGAAGCTAAACCTTGTAGTATAGAGGGTGTTTAGCGCATAGTATAAATCTTCATCTTGTTCCTGATAGGCTTGCGTCTGAGCTGCAACGAACATTGATTCAGTCATCGGATATTTTAGTAATCCATCAGCTTCTTCTGGAGATAATATGGTCGTACTATCAATGAGTTTTTTTAGGCGATCTAAGCTCAAATCACTTTTTTTGGTGAACATGCCATTGTAACTAATGATAAAATCACCATTCGAAATAGTAAGCGCCAATTCGATAAAACTGCCTGTTTCTTCAGGGGATTGTGAAGCTAGTTTCTTTGCATTTATTTGAACAAGGTGCACTCCGAATTGAGTCGTGATCACTTGAATGTCGCCAACTTTTCCACTGAAGCAAGCGTCTTCGAATGGTTTTACCATCATTCCTTTGGTAAACCAACCGAGATCACCTCCTCTGTCCTTGGTCCCATCAGTTCCATAGATAGCTGCTAATTGAGCAAAATTGTTATTTGCGATGATCACATTGCGCAGTGAGTCAGCTTTTGCGAGTAGCATTTGGTATTCTGAAGGGTCGTTGGCATTACCTTCTAATAGAATGTGACTAGCACGCACGGAGTCTTGCGGAGCAGCTGCGCCATCAAGTATTTGAATAAGAAGGAAGTTCTTATACATTTCAT
Source organism: Flavobacteriales bacterium (assembly GCA_044239235.1). GTDB lineage: Bacteria > Bacteroidota > Bacteroidia > Flavobacteriales_D > Sanyastnellaceae > JAIXWP01. The sequence goes on along the minus strand of JBIIBU010000144.1, from coordinate 3,435 downwards.
TGGTATAGACCTTTATCCCAGAACTTGCTTCTATTTCAGCACTGATAGATTTGGACAATTCTTCCATAGAACCAGGAGTCTCCATGAAATTGATTCCTAGTTTGTAGGCTGTTTTATCATAGGTTATAGAATATTCAGAAAAGCCATAATTTCTGATATAATCTTCTTGGGGCTGAAAAGAAAAAAGTGAAGCATCACTTGTGAAGAGCACGTTTGGAAGGAATAGGTGTTCTACTGCCTGAGCGCATGTCATTGTAGTAATGAATACCGCTGCTGCAAGGGTAATTAGATAACGCATGTTTTTTTTTATTCTAGAGTGCAAACATAAGAAAGGTCAATGGTGCTTAACTTCGCCGCATGTCAGCATTTACCGCTTTGTGGAAAAAAGAGGTTCGTCAGGAGTTGCGTCAAAAGCACGCCCTGGCGGGAGTAGCTATGTACGTCCTTGCTACTGTTTTTGTATGTTATTTATCTTTTGAAACCATCGAAACGGAGCGAGTTTGGGGTGGTCTTGTGTGGATAACAGGATTGTTTACTGCATTTAATGCCATGCAGAAAACATTTCAGCAGGAGGGAGCAGGCACTCAGTTGTACCTATACTCATTGGCTTCGCCCAGAGCCGTAATGCTTTCAAAGGCGCTATACAATGCAATGCTCGTAGCTATTCTAAATCTGGTAAGCTTGGCCTTTTTCCTGTTGTTTTTTGGAGATAAAATGCTGGCTGATATAGATATCTTACAGTTTGCACTCGGCATGATACTGGGCAGTTCAGGTCTCGGTATCACTTTAACATTTGTTTCAGGACTGGCCTATAAGTCCGGAACAGGCGTTGGATTGGTTGCTATTCTTGGTTTTCCAGTAGTTATTCCACTGCTGATCACCATTGTACGCTTTACCACGGGAGCCATTTTAGGCATGACATGGTTGGAAAATGGTCTAAATCTGTTGGTATTAATCATTCTAAATGGTTCTTCTTTGCTTCTTTCCTTGCTTCTGTTCCCCTACCTTTGGCGCGAATAATTGTCTAAGGAAAATTACTGCATGAAGACCTGGTTAAAGATCATTTGCATTCTCTTATTGGCCTATGCTGTGACGATGTCATTGAACCAACCGCTCATTCCTGGGGGATTGGAAGTTGATGCAGAGAAAGTCGCACCTGGTGAGAACACATTTACATTCGTAGGATACAACACACATTTTGATTCTCCAGATCTTCAAGTTTTCGTAGCTGTAGATTCCACCTCTTATTTTTGTGCGCACGTTGATCAAGTGATCGATAATAATCATGTCCGCGTTACTGCAGTTCTGCCAGATACGCTTAGTTCACGCGAATTGAGCTTTTACGCGAACACCTCTTCCGACGGAACTATTTATATTCAAAAACCAATTGATGTTTCTGCTTTCGCTGTTGTTGAAGGATTTAAGTCTCCTCTTGCATGTGATGTGAAAGTAGTTAATGATGAACACAAAGGTTTTGGTTTCCCATTTCAAGTAATCATTTTTGAGAGCATTCGTAACTTGATGTGGCACGTGCCGATGTGGTTTACCATGTTTGTATTGATGTTTATTTCATTTATGCAAAGCATTAAAGTTCTCAATGCTTCTGGTCGTGAAAGCGGTACTGATGTTTCTGTAGACTTTAAAAAGGTTATGCGTATCGATACCAAGGCTGCAATCAGCGCGTCAACTGGTTTGCTCTTCTGTATTCTAGGTTTGATTACGGGTTCTATTTGGGCAAGATTTACATGGGGAGCATGGTGGACGAATGATCCGCAACTTAATGGAGCTCTAGTTGTTTTCTTGATGTATGCAGCCTATTTCATATTGAGAAATGCTATGAATGATGAAGAAAAGAGAGCAAGACTTTCTGCCATCTTCAACATTTTTGCTTTCATATTGTTGGTAATACTATTGATGGTAATGCCTCGCTTTGCGGAAGGTTTACATCCAGGAAAAAGTGGCAATCCCGCTTTCTCTTCGTATGATTTAGATAGCTCGTTGAGATCGGTATTTTATCCGGCTGTATTGGGATATATCCTGTTGGGATATTGGATCTACAGCTTGCACTTGAGAATTCGTACCTTAGAACAAAAGAATGAAGAAAATGACTAAGAAATTTTCGATATTATTTTTTGCCATGCTAATGGCGCTTCCAACATTTGCCTCATCTGGATTGGAAGAATTTTATTTTCAAAGTGGAAAGATTAAAGTGGTTGTAACAGTTGCGGCGATTGTGCTCGCAGGTATTTTTACTTTTTTGTTTTTATTAGAGCGAAGAGTGAAGAAGTTGGAAAACAAAAATTTAGAAAAATGAAAAAGACAAACATTGTTCTTTTGATTTTAGTAGCAGTCGTTTCTGGAATACTATTGAGCGTATATCTAGGCACTGTGCCAAATACCACATTTGATGGTGCTCGTCAAAAAGAAGGCACCGACGTGCGAATCACTGGTGTGCTAGATAAAACGCAACCTATCGAATATGATCCAATTGCGGATGCTAACCTCACAAAATTTAGTGTCATTGATAGCAGCGGTAAAGCTGAAAAGGTTTTTCTTCATTATGAAAAAGGAAAGCCAGATGGCCTTCAGTTTTCCGAAAAAGTTACGCTATTAGGCAAGTATCAAGATGGTGTATTTCATGCGGATGATATCCAAATGAAATGTCCATCTAAATACAACGATCAAAAGCACTCTCTTGAAACTGCGCAGCAATAAGCGCTGATATTTTTATCTTGAAATGAACGATATACAATACGCAAACGAGCATGTCATTCCCGGCATCTTGGGTAATTTTTTTGTAGTACTAAGTTTCGTGTCGGCGATTTTCGCTGCTGTTGCCTACTACATGTCAACCAAGCAAAGCGAGATCAATAATGTCTGGAAAAAACCTGCACGTTTAGGTTTTCTAATCCATGGTATTGCAGTAATCGGAGTGATTGGAACATTGTTCTACATGCTCATGAATCACTTGTATGAATACAAGTATGTATGGGAGCACTTGAACAATGAGATGCCAATGCAGTATGTGCTTTCATGCATGTGGGAAGGACAAGAAGGAAGTTTCTTGCTTTGGACTTTCTGGCATGTAATTCTAGGATTTTTGCTTATCAAATGGTCTAAAACGTGGGAACCATGGGTAATGGCTATTCTAGCAATGGTGGAAGTATTTCTTGCTTCAATGTTGCTCGGAGTTTATTTCGGAGATTTTCAATTTGGTAGCAATCCATTCTTATTAAATAGAGAAGCTGCATCGAATATTGGTTTGCCATGGACGATGCGCGCTGATTATCTTTCATTGCCAACGTTTATGAATGGTCGTGGATTGAATCCATTGCTTCAAAACTATTGGATGACGATTCACCCACCTACGTTATTCTTGGGTTTTGCTTCAACGGTAGTTCCATTTACATATGCGCTTGCTGGATTATGGAAAGG
>JBIIBU010000143.1:0-5065 GCA_044239235.1 Flavobacteriales bacterium | reverse complement strand
GACATAGTGGACAGAAAAAACCTGTTCCCAAATTAAGTTCTGTGGTAAACCCCGTATTCCCGGAACTAAAATTTCCATTTTGGATTAATTGAACTTGCTCGAAGCAAGACCCGCATTGGGCCATTATCTCAGGTGAAGCTCCCCAAAGCAATAATGCGAGTATTAGCTTGTAGAATAATTTCATTTGCTTAAATAGAACCGATTAGATTCTCTGATTTCTTTTTGAGAACTTCTAGCTTATTGGCAACAGGATTAGCATACATTTCGAGCAGTATATCCTTCATTGTCTTGCTATATCCATCTTTAGTGAGTCCAAACTTTCCTTTGGAAATTCCATGACCAATGATTCTTCCTCTCAGATAATTCGTGAAGGTAATTTTTTGAATATTGTTATAATGTTCTTTGTGATCTTTCGTGCCATTCATTAGATCATATGCGATGTAATTCGTTGGCCAGAGTTTATAAATTCGGTGCATTTCCATATCTATGGCGTTTGCCAAATGGAGTACTTTGTCGTTTTTATGTTGAATCAAGCGCATTTCTTCGATTGCCGAATTCATGGCGCCACCAACAGTAATGTGAACACGCCCTTTGTGACCCGTCAAACCTTTCATCATGCTTTTGAAATCCTCTCCAGGTTCTTTAGTGTAAGAACCTGTTAATTTTTTCATAGCGAGTTCATTTGCTTTGAGAATGTCGCAAGGATCATATTCATAACTCACGCACATGGGAACAATATTGAGACCGAGCAATGCATCTTCCATGGAACTATCGCTGCTCATTGTAAACATCTTCAAAAGTCCTGATGCGGTTCGATCATCGCCGTCTTTACTGCGTCCTTCTCTTTGAGCAATCCAAATAGAATTGCCGTCATGAATGGTCTGTCTGATGTAATTTGAAAGTCGCAATGAGTAGAAAAAAACTTCTCGAGCGTTGATATTTCTATTTACAATAAAGTTCTTGTTCGCTCTCACTAAGTCTCGCACAGCTTGCGTTTGAAGCAAATTATCACCAATAGCAATTTGAGTGGTATTGTAGCCGCGCTCCATCAAACTTACGTTGAGCAAAGCACTATCTAGAATGATGTCACGGTGATTTGAAAGAAAGAGATATCCTTTATCCTTTTCGATGGCCTCTAAGTTTGAAAAACTCATACCGCTGGTCGTGAGTTGGGTCACAACATTAAAAGCTGGGCCGCTAACTTGTTCCTGGAATTCATCCACCGTGTTAATTTCGCGCATCATCTCTTGAATCACCGATTTTCCCAAAGAAGGATAAATCCATTTCATCATTTGATAAAACATCGGTTCGTTCAGAAGTCGCTCAATAGCAGGCTTTAACTCCGAATCCGAGTACGGTCGGATGTCATCATAATTGGTAACATCGATAGGCGAGGAGCTCATATATCACAGAATAACAAGAAAGCGAAGGTACAAAATTTAAGTGTTCCCTATTTTTGCACCATGACATTCGAAGAACTCAAGTTTACCCGTCAATTTCTAAACGCCGTCGATGACGCCGGATATACGGAAGTTACGGAAATCCAGCGAAAGGCTGTACCGCCTATTCTCGCTAATCAAGATGTCATTGGCATCGCCCAAACTGGCACGGGCAAAACGGCAGCTTATGTGCTGCCTTTGCTCCAAATACTAAAGTATGCAGTGGGCACCGAACCGCGATGTGTAATACTTGTTCCTACTAAGGAATTGGTGGTGCAAGTTGATAAAACCGTCGAGGAACTCTCCAAATACACCGATTTGCGTAGAATTGCCCTTTATGGTGGTGTTGGACCCAAATCTCAAATTGAAGCACTCCAAAAAGGTGTGGACATTATAATTGCTACTCCGGGTCGATTCCTAGAGATTTATGCAAAAAGAGAAATTAGTCCTAAGAAAATCAAACATGTCGTTTTGGACGAATGTGATAGAATGATGGACATGGGTTTTTGGCCACAATTGCGCGAAATTCAGGAGAAAATGCCTCAAAAGAAGCAACAATTGCTCTTTTCTGCCACTTTTCCTGATAAAGTTGCACATATCGCAGATAACTTTCTGTTGTTTCCAACACGAATTGAGGTGACTCCCCAAGCCACCCCAGCTACTACCGTGGCGCAGTCCATATATGATGTTCCAAATTTCACATCCAAACTGAATTTGCTAGTGCATTTGCTGACAAGAGATGATGCAATGAATAGGGTAATGGTCTTTGTGAAAACGAAGGAACAAGCCACAAGTATTGCCAAATATCTCGAAAGGCTTGAGCTTGGCGAGGTGAGAATGTTACATAGCAATAAAGGTCAGAATGCCCGAATCAATGCTATTCATGATTTCAAAGGCGGAGATGTGCGTGTGCTTGTGAGCACCGATGTGAGTTCTAGGGGCATTGATGTTATTGAAGTAAGCCACGTGGTGAACTTTAATATCCCAACCCACTATGAGGATTATGTGCACCGTATCGGAAGAACAGGAAGAGCCTTTAAAACAGGTGTAGCCATCAGTTTCGCTGATTTCTCAGAGGAATACCATATTCAAAAGATTCAAAAGCTCATCAAACAAACAATAGATCGCACTCCTGTCCCTGAAGAGGTCACAGTCATTGATACTCCATTTGCGGAGCATCAAGATCAAATGCGCGAAATTGATAGGCAAAAAAGACTTGAAGATCCTAATTTCAAAGGGGCTTTCCACGAAAAGAAGAATATACCTCCGAAAAAGGATTTCAAAGGGAAAAAGAAAAATGTGGTGAAGAAAAAGAGGAAGTACTAAAAATTTTCCGATATTTGAAATGTTAAACGGCGAAAGTCTGTTAACACTTGCTCAACCTTAGTTAACCTTAATTACTCTTTTTATGACAAGGCTTCATTTCTTGTCATGTTTTTTAGTATGCATCTTTACATGTATACGAGGATACTCGCAAGGTTTTATCAATTCTACTTTTCAGTACCAAATTCAGCACACTCTTATAGACGCCTACAATGGTAGTGGTCTTTCTTGTGCTGATTTCAATCAAGATGGTCTTGATGATTTGACTTTATGCAGCAGAAATTCTCCTGTGAAATTCTACATTAATCAAGGTGAAACATTTCTGCTTGATACGTTAATTGATCATCAAGGTGAGGTAAAGGCAGCTCTTTGGGCAGATATTGACAATGATTACGATCAGGATTTACTAATTACGACCTTTGAAGGCTATTGTAAACTCTACAAAAACATCGGTGAGTTTCAGCTTGTTGATGTTTCGGAGGAATACGGAATTCCTCAGGATACGAGCGCAATGAGCTACGGTGCATCTTTTGGAGATTTCAATAGAGATGGATTTCTTGATCTCTATATCTGCAATTACAATTGGCCAACAGGAGTTACAAATTGGCTATTGACTAATGATGGCACTGGTCATTTTAATAATATTTCCGAAACTTCTCCGGCCTCAGATCTTTCTCGAAGATCATTTCAATCCACATTTTTTGATTTCAATAATGACCTGTGGTCTGACCTATTTGTTATCAATGATAAACAAACACGAAACTCTCTCTATCTAAACAATAACGGTAGTTTTGAAGATGTAACTGAAAGTACTAATACTGGTCAGCTCATGGAAAGCATGAGCAATAGTCCTTGTGATTTCGATCATGATGGAGACTTAGATATCTACATAACGAATGGCCCGATTGGAAATGTATTTCTGAGAAATGACAATGGAGTTTTCGTTGACATTGCCCCCGAATTAGGCATGACGGTAGGAACGTTATGTTGGGGAGCATTATGGATTGACTACAATGCAGACGGGTGGGAGGATTTATATGTATGTGATATATTTCCCTATCTAGGGGATCTAAATCGTTGGTTTAGAAACAACGGAAATGGCACCTTTTCTTCTGTTGTCCCTCAAGGAATGAACGTCGATAATTTTCAATCGTATGCAAATGCAATTGGTGATTTTAATAATGATTCAAAACCAGATATGGTGGTCGTAAATGAAGGAGGACAGTATGCAGTGCTTTGGCAAAATTATTCTTCAAATTCAAATTACCTAGCTTTTGATTTGACAGGTGTATTTAGCAACGCGGATGGAGTAGGAGCGTGGATGCATGTTTATTCTGATGGACTAGAACAGCACAAGTATTCTCTTTCTGGAGAAAATTATTTAGCACAAAATAGTTCGACACATTTTTTTGGAATGGACCAAAATCCTAAAGCCGACAGCATCATTGTTGAATGGCCAAGCGGTTGGACGGATAGGTTCTACGAAATTCAAGCAAACAGTAAATACAATTTTCTTGAAGGCTCAAGCGCATCGCATCAATTGTCTATTGATACAAATGTGACATTATGCGAGGGCGATTCTATTTACATCAATTCAAATTTTGATGCCAATACCTTTTGGAACGATGGATACATAGGTGCACAAAGATGGATACATGCGGCAGGCACTTATTATGCGACAGCAGAACCGCTACCAAATTGGTTTATAGAAAGCAATGAAATTACAGTTCAAATTGCACCACCGATTTCTTATTCAGTCAATTTATCTGATATAGATTGCTCCGGAAATAACTCTGGAGTGATACATGTATTAACCAATGAAACATCCATTATTTGGGATAATGGCGATACTCAATTTACAATTGATTCTTTGTTGATCGGAACTTATTATTTCGAACTTACAGATAATTTTGGGTGTCATATTCTAGACTCGGCATCCCTTGTTGAACCTCAGGAGCTCGTGCTGTCATCAAGCTTAAACGACCCATTTAATGGCCTAAATGGATGGATTGAACTTACAATACAAGGAGGTGTTGAACCCTATGAATTCAATTGGAACGTCCCCGGAAATTCAAGTAGCATTCAAAATGTTCAACAAGGCACTTATACATGCACTGTTACGGACGCAAATGGGTGCGAAGTGTTTTTTGAAAATACGTTTGTTGATTTGAGTAATAGCGAACTTCAGGATCCAAGTGTACTTGGTTGGAACAGCAAAACGCTGAAGCTTCAAGTTCCTTTTAATTCCCACGGCATGTTAAGTTGTTTCGATTCGAAAGGGGCGTTGGTTCTAGAACGTGCAG
>JBIIBU010000142.1:0-5113 GCA_044239235.1 Flavobacteriales bacterium | reverse complement strand
AAATGGATCAGCGTTGGCGGAAGTTATTGGTAAGGAAGAAGGCGGAATGATGAGTCTTGGTTCTACTATGCCCAACACTGGTGAGGCTTACAAGAATATTTTTATCACAGGAACTTTGAATTTTAACGATGGAAACATTGCTTTCGATTCTGAAATTAAAGGTGAAAATCCGGAATTTGAAAAGACCATGATTTTCGCTGATAAAGGGGTGAGCGAAGAACATCTCAAGATGATGTCGAACAAGGACGTGTTGGCATTCGTTTCTATGAATGTGGATATGTATAAGCTCATGGACTATTTAAAAGTCTTTATTGGAAATGACATAGACGAAGTGCTCGCTTCTCAAGGTCTTACAGTGGAAAAACTAAAAGCGATGTTTTCAGGGGAGCTTTCTTTTGCGCTCAATGGAATGGAATACAAAACACCAATCATCGATCCTGAATATGCGATGTTCTATGACGAGGAGCCAGAGCCAGAAATGACTCCAATCTTTACGTTTAATTTTTCTTCAAATGATAAAGAAGGTTTCAAAACTTTGTTTAGAAAATCTTTTGGTTCTAATGCCTACACGGAGACCCCTCAAGGAGTCTTTCAAGTGCGCATGCCGTATATGATTGCATTTGATGTGGCGGAAACGCCTGTTGGTTTTGCAATTAGCAATAATGATGCTTTGGTAGCATCTATCGCGCAAGGTGGAATGAGTGCGCCTTTTGCACCAGCTGCGGAACTTGCAAAGGATAATGCACTTGCAGCTTACTGGAATATGAATGTCAATTCGTACTCGCAAGATTTCACGGACTATATGAACAGACAAGGAGGTAGAGATTATCAAGCATTTTCAAAGTATGTGGAAATTTTCTCTGAAATGAAAATGAAAGGAGGCTTGAGAAAAAGCCATATGGAAATGAATATGGCGACTGCTGATATCAATAGTTTTACCCTAATGGTGAAACAGTTTGATGAGGTTTATAAAATGGCGAAAAAAGATCGTGAAGACGTTGATTTTTGATAGAGTCATCCCTGCATTTTTGGAAGGAGGAAATATTCCTCCTTCTGAAGTGTGGAATACTAGTTTGACCTTGAATCAAGGTGAGCGATACATCGTAGAAGCCCCGAGCGGCAAGGGAAAATCGACTTTTCTAGGAATTCTCTTCGGATCACGGAAGGATTTTAAAGGCAATGTTTCTTTCAATGAAATGAACGTTGCCTCTATTTCAAAATCGGAATGGAGCACTATTCGTTCTTCAAAAATCTCCATGCTTTTTCAAGAATTGAGATTGTTTGAAATGCTCACCGTACGCGAGAATCTTGAATTGAAATTGGCATTGAATAATACAGTAAGCATTGATCAAGCTGAGCAATGGCTTGCTAGACTTGGGCTGGAAGGTTTTATGGAACGTAAGTGCCAAACCTTATCTTATGGTCAGCAACAGCGCGTGGCAATAGTTCGAGCGTTGTGCCAACCATTCGAATGGCTTTTGCTTGACGAGCCATTCAGTCACTTGGATGAACAAAATTCAACTATTGCGCTTGAGTTGATTCAAGAGGTGTGTGCTGCGCAAAACGCTGGTTTGATAGTCACTTCATTGGGGTCTGCACAAAACCGAATGTTTGATCGGTCAATTATTTTATGAGAAAAAAGTTTAGTAAAATAATATCTGGTAGCATCAAACCTTGGCAAATTGCACTGGTTGGTTGGAGCTCTTTTGCAGGGCTGCTCTTGCTTTGGGTGCCATTGATGTTTTATTTTGATATTACTAAAGCACTTGGGGAAAAGCAGGATTTATTTGGCGATCAGTTTTTGGTTTTGAATAAAAGAGTCAGTGTATTTGGTGCGTTTGGTCTCGGTTCCCCTGGTTTTTCGGAAGAAGATATTGCTGGAATTAAAGCAGAACCTGGAGTTACGGATGTGGGTTCATTCACAGCAAATAGCTTTAGGGCAATCGCCGTGGCTGATTTTGGAAACGCAGGACCTGTCATGAAAACAGAAATGTTTTTCGAATCTGTTCCCGATCGCTTTATGGATCTCACACCTCGCGGATGGCGCTGGCATCCCGATGATGAGGATGTGCCGATTATTATTCCATCAGATTATTTGGCCCTTTATAATTTTGGATTTGCTCCAGGACAAGACCTTCCGCAGATTTCTCAGGATTTGGCTAAGCTTTCTTCTTTTCAAATTGAAATTTCGAATGGAGCGAAGAGTCGCGTCATAGAAGGAAGAATTGCCGGTTTCAGCGATCGTATCAATACGATTCTTGCGCCAGAATCTTTTATTCTTTATGCAAATGAGGAATACGGTGATGGCTCACGCAGAGTGCCAAGTAGAATCGTAGTAAAAACATCGGATTCCGCAACGCTAGAGAAATTAATGGTTTCGAAAGGATACGAAACCAATAAAGAAAAACTTATTGCAGGAAAGGAGAAAGGAATTGCAAAAAATGTACTTGCATTGGCAATGGGATTTGGGGTTTTTATAATGCTACTTTCTCTGGGTAGTTTCCTTCAATTCGCGGATCTAATTGTGGCGCGAAATAATTCCCATTTGCGCAGCTTGCTCTATCTAGGATACAATCATAAGGTGATTGCCAACAAGATATTTCTGCGCATGCTCAGCTTCGTAGGATTGAGTTTTCTGTTGGCATTGATTGGCGGGCTTGCCGCGAGAAGTTATCTGCAAAAATTCACTGTTGGCTTAATCGAAGAGCCGCGTTTCATGCCGGATACTTCTGCGATTCTTATTTTCACTGGTGTGCTGATGGGCTATTTGGTAATCGCTTATTTGAATGTGCGACGACAATTGAGTTCATTGAACTAGTTTTCTTATACTTACTAATCGGTATTTTTTACATTTTGAATGACGATAGTCGTATAGTTTTGGACATTCCATGTACATTGCGTCTGTGGTAAAGAGAAGGTCTATATTAATCTGTGATGATCACGTCCTGTTTTGTACTGGACTTAAACAATTGTTGTCCTCAACACCGAACGATTTTGATGTAAATGTGGTTCACAATTCTGCTGCATGTGTTGAATTTTTTAGAACAAATTCTGTCGATGTTTTTATTTGCGACTTGAACATAGATCACCAGGATGGTTTTGAGTTGATCGAGAATTTGCGTCCACAAATCGGGGATTCTAAGGTCATCATACTTAGTGCTTATTTCGAAGAGTATCTTATTCATAAAGCGAGAAAGCAAGGGGTGTTTGCGTTTCTAAAAAAGGAGACAACGGTTGAAGAACTTATTGATGTAATCGATCGGAAACAAGAAGAAGGCTTTTATTCTCAACCAACCCCATTCTCCAAACAGAACGCTTTTTTGAATCAAGATGAAAACTTCGTCAATAAGTTCAAGCTGTCCAAACAAGAGCGAGAGATTATAAAATGGATTGTTCAAGGGAAGTTGAGTAAGGAAATTGGTGAACTACTTTTTATCAGCAAGACTACAGTCGATACGCATCGAAGAAATATTAATAGAAAGCTTAACGTATCTAGCGTTGGCGAACTAATCAAATTTGCGAATGAGAATAATATTGCTTAGTCTATATATTTTTCTCTTCCCATTTATCTTGTATTCACAGGAAGATTTTCGCTTGACCTATTTGGTGGATTCTAATTCTACTTATTCCTATTCGGATGTTTTGTCCAAGAAGTTTGAACCGGTGGATGCGCTGAATACAATAAACATTGGATACAATATAGACGCCACTGTTTGGTGTAAAATAGAGTTGACTAATTCAGATAAGTTTCAACGCCACCTTGAACTCTGTTTTTTGAATAACCATATTGACAGTGTTCAAATTCTCGATGATGGTATGTTAAGCGGATTTCTTGGAGATCGTACTACACAGAAATCTCCCTTTTCAAGTTGTCTTTCTTTCCCGGTGATGATTGATAGTATGGAAGAAAAGTTGATTATTGCTCGGGTGAAAAAGGGTATTTCTTTTTTTGATTTTGAAGTCGCGATTAAAACAAATTCTGAGTTATCTCATAACTCATTTAAGAATGTATTTCTTGTTGCATTCCTAACAGGTGTAGCGCTTTTGCTGATATTTTTTAATTCGATTATTTACATCATTACTAAGAGAAGAGTTTTCTTTCTATATGTATTCTATTCCATTCTGAGTATTACATATGTTGTGATTACATCAGGTCTGGCGAAGTATATGGTTTTCCCTAGTTTTACCTTGATGAGCGAGGCAAGGATTTATATATCTACTCTTTGGTTTGTAGCGCTAGGATTCTTTCTTTTGGAATTATTGAACTTGAAAAAGTATCAGCCGTTTTTTTACTATTTGATTACGGTTATTAATAGCATCGTTGTATTGTTCATTCCACTTTCTATGGTTTTCTTATACCTTGATTGGTTGAGTGCAATAAAGTTTGTTTTTGTTTTATCTTATGTGTTGTTCTTCGTTTCGCTGGTTGCGGTGCTTGTTGCAAGTGTTTTAATTTATAAGAAAAACAAGCATAATGCGTCTTATGTGGTGATTGCATTTCTTCCACACTTGGTTTGGGGATTTTCTATAATTCTTGTTGCATTCCGAGTTATAGAAACAGCGTTGAAACTAGATTGGATAATTGTGATTAGTATTTACGAGGTTTTTGTTTTTGGATATTTATTGACCAAAGATTATTTCGAAGCGTTTAGAATGAATGAGCGGTTGGCGGAAGATATCGTAAAGGAAAGGCAAACCTCTTTGGTGGCAATTGAAACCACTCAGATTCGCGAGCGACGCGAACTCGCGAACTATATACACGATAGATTGGGTAGTAGGCTTGCACACATTTCCCATTTGGTGGCTATGAATAATTCTGCATTACTAAGAGAAAATATTGCGGAACTAAGCGAAGAAATTCGCGTTATTTCACACCGAATATTGCCGAAGTCATTAGATGAAGGAGCATTGTATGATAGTATTCATGCGCACATTATTAATTTGAATAATGGACTTAGAGATACTCGGATTACCATAGAAAATTATGATTTTCCGAAAATCATAAATAAAGATTGGGTGTATACGATTTACCTCATCACTTTGGAATTACTAACCAATGCTACGAAACATGGCAAACCATCTTTGATAAGTTTGGAGTTTTTTGGATACGATG
>JBIIBU010000174.1:0-4494 GCA_044239235.1 Flavobacteriales bacterium | reverse complement strand
ATTGACCAGTCTTTAGAAAGTTTCGCAACCACGTCGAGTCTTTGATTACTTTCCGCATAATATGGATCAATTCTTAAGTTATCATCGAAGCTCCAAATTAATGCGTCATAAGGTTTGTCGCCTAATTCTTTAGTCACCCCTTTTTTCCAAATTTCTATAGTAGAATTGGAAAATTCGTTGAAATCCAATGTCTGTTTCATCGCTTCAAACTTACGCCGTACATTCGAAACTAGAAAGCAGAAAGATTGAATAATTCACTTATTTCTAAATATAAAGCGATGAAAGAAATTATCTCATGGAGTGACTTTGAGAAAATCGATATGCGCGTTGGCACCGTGTTGTCGGCTTCCTTGAATGAATCATCAATTAAACCAGCAATCATTGTAAATGTTGATTTTGGATCAGAGATTGGAATTCTTAAATCTAGCGCTCAGATTTCAGCTTTGTATAAGCCTGAAGAACTTGTTGGCCAACAGATTCTCGGTGTAGTGAACTTCGCGCCCAAGCAAATCGGCAAGATGATTAGTCAATTCCTTGTTTTGGGTATTTATTCAGAAAATTCTGAAATTGTGCTCGTTCAGCCCCAAAATATGGTTGAAAACGGAACTAAAATGGGATGATTAAAGAGCGTTTTTTTTGGGCACGAAATACATAATCTAATAGCTCAAACCTCTTAATAGTAGTATCAAGCGAATATAATGTCATTTATACCTAAAAAAGACATTAGAAGGACGCTTAAACTCCTTAGTATCATTCAATCTAAAGTTTGTCTATTCTTTTCTCGATTTCGGCTAAAATGTCTTTTTATGGATAATTGAAAATATTACATTTAAGCAACCTTAAAATGGTATTTGCAGTATTGTAGATACGATTACTTGAAATTGGATTTATCATACTAGCCGCCATTGTTACTAGTCTAACTGTTTCATAACACATTATCGCATGGCACATTCTACTCTCCCTTTGCATGATGCACAGCGCTTACTAATGAGTGATTACGGTAGCTTTCTACTAATTGAGGAATGGCGCCAGGAATTACGTACTAAAGGACAGTTAGTTCAGTTCTACGAGCTACTTCGAAGCGAATCGCGAAAAAAACTTATAGAATTCTTAAGTGAATGTGAGGATGCCCAAGATTATATTGAGCGTGAAATCATTCTTACTTATAATAGAGGCTTTCAAAATCACGGTTATTTCAGACTTACGAATATCTCTCATCCCGACTTGTCATTGAAAGGACTAGTTCTGTTTATTAGAAATATTTCCGATGAGTACAATGCATTCATACGATTGGCAAAAGTAGAAAGCGAAGTGCGTAATTTCTTTGATTACAGTCCACAAGGTTTCATCTTTAGTAAAGAAGATGATATTGTGTATATGAGTCCAAGAGTAGTTGATCTATCAGGGATGACGACCTTCAATAAAGGAAAGTCATTAAAAGATCTTATCCCACAAGCTTCTGGTCAAAGTGTTGCCACTTTGAGAAGAAAGAAGAATCATCCAAATAATGTTACCATTCAGTCTCGCCTAGGAATGACTGAAGTCGTGAATGCATATATACAGCCTTTTCAAATTAAAGGAGATACGTTTAAATTCATTTCACTTTCTGAAGCAAATAGCAGTCATAAAGTCGAGAATGATTTGATTCGATATCTTGTAGGTTTCAAGCAAATTGCTGACAGTGTTCCAGGCGTATTATTTCAAGTTTGTATCAAAGAGGACGGGCAAACTAGTTTCTCTTATTTTTCTGAGGCTTGTTATGAAATACTAGGATTCTCAGCTGATGCGTTGCGTTCAAATCCTCAATTGATTCGATCTAGAATTAACGAAAATCATTTAGGAAAACTGAAGCAATCCTTTATTGATTCGATCAGTAGCAATAGTATTTGGGAAGATGAGGTCTCATTTACCCTTGAAGATAATACAGAACGCTGGCTTAGAGTAAGAGGAGCTATTCGCCTGACTGAAGGTGTTTATGAAGTATCGGGTATCATTCACAACATCACACAAGAAAAGAATGAGGTTGCAAAACAATACCAAATAAAGCAATCTCTCCTCAAGCTCCATCGCGAAAACGCCGTTCAAAAAGGAGATATTAATACGACATACAGACTTATCGTGAATGCAGTTAAAGACTGCATTGGCGCTGATAGAATCTCATTTTGGTATTTTGATGAAGCTTATCACACAGTATCGTGCGATTATGCTCACTCATTTCATGGAAAGTCAATTCCTGCGGGTGAAGTACTCCAAAGAATTGATTTCCCCGAATTTTTCGCAGCTATTGAGAAAGACAATGTACTTATTGTGAACGATGTGCGCATGCACAAGCATGACTCAGCTCTCATCAGTGATTATCTGATTCCACATAATGTTGGTGCGTTTATCACTACAACAGTGGTTCATAATGGCTCTGTGGTTGGAGTCATTCAAATAGAACATCTTGGAACGCATCGCATTTGGAAGGCGCACGAACTTCAATTTATTCGAAATATTTCTGAATTGCTTTCCTACGTCCGTTCTGTAAACGAAAAGACCGTATTTGAAGACGAATTAATGTATTTAAACACGCACTTAAGTCAGCTCGTTCAAGTAAGAACTATTGAATTAACTAATCAAAGGCAAGAGCTCGAAGCTAAAAATCAAGAGATTACAAGCTCTTTACGCTATGCAAAACACATACAGTCTGCAATTTTGCCAGACGATGATTTCTTCCAGAAACTCTTTGAAGATTCTTTTGTGTTTTATCTGCCAAAGGATATTGTAGCGGGCGACTTTTACTGGTGTGATAAGAGTTCACACAAAGATGAAATTACAGGAGATCTCAAAGAAACCTTGCTCCTTGCAGCATGCGATTGCACCGGACATGGAGTTCCTGGAGCAATGATGAGTATGCTCGCAAGCTCTGCTCTTTCTAGAGCTGTTCACCAATATAATTTGGCAGCTCCAAATGAAATTCTATTCCGAGTGAATGAAATACTTCGTGAGAATATGAATAAAGGACGCAGTCAAATTTATGATGGAATGGATGCGTCTATTTGCAGCATTGAATACAAGGATTTTACGAAGCGGAAAGCAACACTCAGATACTCAGGAGCGAATAGTCCTATTTGGATAATGAAACGAAATGAGTGGCAGCAACATCAATTGCATGTGATAAAGGGCGACAAGACACCAATTGGAATGGATACCCATACGAACGAATTTAAATTGGTAGAAATTGAGCTCAACCAAGGAGATTTGGTATTTATGTTTAGCGATGGCATGGCTGATCAATTCGGTGGACTTCATGGTAAAAAAATGAAGTACAAAAAAATGCATGAATTAATCAATGATGTTATTAATCTACCTATGTCCATGCAAAAGAAATGCTTAGAGTCAGCATTTTATCAATGGAAAGGTTCAAATGAACAGGTGGACGACGTCCTTGTAATTGGAGTCCGCATATAGTTGTTAGTGTACAAATAACACTTATGTTTGTGCAGTAAGAAAACAACTTGATGAAAACATTCTCTGCACTTCTTTTTGCCATAGGCATTGCTATGTCCTCTTGCAACGCACACAAAGCACCAGACAGCACAGCCCAAGGCAAAGTCATTGGACACGCTGAAACTCGAGTTCTCCGTCATCCTGACTGGAGTAAAAATGCGACTATATACGAAGTAAATATTCGTCAGCACACACCTGAAGGTACCTTCGCTGCTTTTGAACGTGACCTTCCTCGTCTTGACAGTATGGGCGTAGATATTCTTTGGCTAATGCCCATTCATCCGATTGGTCAGCTAAACAGAAAAGGGAGTTTAGGATCCTATTACAGCATCAGAGATTACAAAGGAATAAATCCAGAGTTTGGGACTACTGAAGATTTCAAAAGACTTGTGCAGAAAGCCCACAGTATGGGCATGAAAGTCATAATTGACTGGGTAGCTAATCACACAGCTTTTGATAACGCTTGGGTCACGGAACATATTGATTGGTATAACACAGATACGAGTGGAAAGCCTATTCCTCCAGTTGCCGATTGGTCTGACGTTGCAGATTTAAATTATGAAAACAAAGCTATGCGCAATGCGATGATTGATGCCATGAAATATTGGGTTCGTGATTGCGATATTGATGGTTTTAGATGCGATGTAGCTATGATGGTTCCGACTGATTTTTGGGACAGTGCTCGCGCAAGTTTAGATAGTATTAAACCTGTATTCATGCTTGCTGAAGCAGAACAAAAAGACCACCATTTGAAAGCATTTGATATGAGCTACTGTTGGACTTTCAATGGTTTGATGAACGACATTGCAGCAGGTAAAAAGAAACTTTCAGATATAGATCAATACCTTTTAACTCAAGACACAGCTTTCTCTAAAAGTTCTTATCGCATGTATTTTACGACCAACCATGATGAGAATACTTGGAATGGAACGGGTAATGAAAGACTCGGAAAAGGTCGTCAGGTGTTTGATGTGCTAGCATTTACTATTGGAGGTATGCCTTGAG
>JBIIBU010000141.1:0-5129 GCA_044239235.1 Flavobacteriales bacterium | reverse complement strand
TAGTATTATTGTACGTGATATGAATGAAGCTGAAAAGCTTGCTGCGTATGTGAAAGGAGAGAAGGATAGTTCAGGTTTTTATACAGAATTTGAAGGAAAATACAGTGAAGGATTTGATCCAAAACGCGATCTTCAGAGAGTTGGAGTGGTGAATCAAACAACAATGTTGGCTTCGGAAACCCAAGAGATCGCAGATTTTTTCAAACAGGTTCTCGCAGAAAAGTACGGTGCAGAAAATTTTGCAGATACTCGAGACACTTTGTGTTACGCGACAAATGATAACCAAGAGGCCACTTCTTGGATTTTAAAAGAGAAAGCAGATGTAGCACTTGTTCTTGGTGGTTATAATAGTTCCAATACTTCTCAGCTTGTGACGATCTTAAGCGAGAAAATGCCTGTTTATTTTATAAAAGACGCGGATGAAGTGGCATCTGTTAACGAAATTAATCACTTCGAATATTCAGGTCATATTCACAAGAATTCAAAAAACTGGCTTCCCGCGAATGAACCTGTTACAATAGTGCTTACCAGCGGCGCTTCTTGCCCTGATACAACAGTGGAGGCTGTTTTGAGAAAGTTACTTTCATTCTATCCTAATTCGAATAGTATAGAAAGTGTATTGGACGGACTCATCAAATCATAGGGAATAGGAGGCTTGTGGCGTACATTTGGGGCCCGAAAGTCGTTATGCCAGATATTATACAATTATTACCAGAATCTGTAGCCAATCAGATAGCCGCAGGAGAGGTCGTTCAGCGACCTGCATCTGTTATTAAAGAATTGGTTGAGAACTCTATTGATGCGGAAGCTTCGACGGTTAAAATTGTCGTAAAAGACTCGGGTAAAACGTTGATTCAAATAATAGACAATGGAAAGGGGATGTCCGCTTCGGATGCCCGAATGTGTTTCGAGCGACACGCAACCTCTAAGATTAAAAAATCAGAAGATTTATTTCACATTGTTACCAAAGGATTTCGTGGTGAGGCTCTAGCTAGTATCGCAGCGGTTGCGCAAGTAGAAATGCGCACCAAACAAAAAGGTGAAGCTTTGGGGTCTAAAGTTGAAATTGAAGGTTCAAAGCTGAAAGGAATAGAACCTGATCAATGTCCTGAAGGCACAAATTTTCAGATAAAGAATTTATTTTACAATGTTCCTGCACGCCGTTATTTCTTAAAAAGTGATGGCATCGAACTCAAGCATATTATTGATGAAATTCATCGTGTTGCATTGACACATCCTGATGTGGAATTTACGTTTCATCACAATGGAGCGGAAGTATTGAGTTTGCCGAAAGCGAGCTTGCGTCAGCGTATAGTGCATATTCTAGGAAATAAGTATAATGAGAAATTGGTGCCTGTTGAGGAAGATACAGACATCGTTGGAGTAACAGGTTTTGTTGGAAAGCCAGAGGCTTCGAAGAAAACACGTGGTGAGCAATTCTTTTTTGTAAATAATCGATTCATCAAGAACTCGTATTTGCATCACGCTGTGAATACTGCCTTTGATCAATTGCTTCCTGATGGACAATTCCCGCTGTACATTTTGTATTTGGATATTGATCCAGCGCAAATTGATATCAATATACATCCGACTAAGACAGAGATTAAGTTTCAAGACGAACGAGCTATTTATGCTATCCTGCATGCAGCAGTGAAACGCGCTCTTGGTCGACACAATATTTCTCCAACTCTTGACTTCAATCAAGAGATGTCGATCAATATCGATCCGATGAGAAATGATGTGCCTATTCATGAGCCTCAGATAAAAGTTAATCCAGATTACAATCCATTCGAATCACGCCCAAGACGCGAAACACTTGCGCAAGGGTGGTTTGATAAAACAGGACAGAAATCAACTGGCTGGGAAGAAATGATGGCCATTTCTAAAATGATTAATCCAGAAGAAGTAGAAGTGGCGGATGAAGTGCACAAGCTTTTTGAATTGGATGAAGATGTGGTTCCATTGCAGATGCATCGCCAGTATTTGGTTTGTGCAACAGAGGGTGGGATGTTGATTGTGGATCAACAGCGGGCACACCGGAGAATACTCTTTGAGCGCTTTTTAAATCAGTTGGAAAGAGGAAGCGGAAGTATACAGCAGCTTTTGTTTCCTGAGATTATCTCACTAAGCGCAGCTGATTATGCTATGATGAAAGAAGTGCTCAGCGATATTAAAGCATTGGGCTTTGAAATCGAAGAATTGGGCCCAAATCAATTTCAATTGCTGGGAATCCCGGCTGATGCGGGAGTTAGCGATGCTGAAAAATTAATGGAAACTTTTGTCGAGCAATTGAAGAATGAACAAAGTTCTTTCAAATATTCGCCACGCGAAAGAATGGCATGGGCTCTTTCTAGAAGCACATCAATCCGCACAGGACAAATGTTGACTTTACCAGAAATGAAAGATTTGCTCAACCGACTTTCTCAATGCAAACAACCCAATTTTGCCGATGGCAACAAAGCAACTTTTGTAAAGATTACTTTGGAGCAATTAGCACAACAATTTAGATAGCATGTTTAACAATATTACACCTGTTGTAAAAAACATAATCATCCTGAATATCTTGGTTTTTCTTGCGTGCTTCGCGGTTCCAGGACTTCATGAGCAAGTGGCAGGGCATTATTTTGCGAGCCCACTTTTCAGACCTTGGCAGATTTTCACGCACATGTTTGCACATGATCAAAAAGGGCTTATGCATATTTTTTTCAATATGTATGCACTCTTTTTATTTGGCACTTCACTCGAGCGTTATTGGGGTCCAAAGCGTTTTCTATTCTATTACCTTTTTGCAGGATTAGGTGCGTTCGGATTGCATGAGTTTATCAATTACTTGGAAATTCAAAAGATTGAGTCAATGCTCAGTCCAGAGCAGCTGCGCGCTGTTTATGAAGAGGGCGCTTCTATTCTTCAACAAGGAAAGAATTTTTCTGATGCAGGCATGGGGTCCTTGAATTTTGCATTAAATATTGGTATTGTAGGTGCATCAGGATGTGTATTTGGAGTTCTTTTAGCATTTGGAATGATGTTTCCAAATACTGAGTTGATGCTTTTGTTTCCTCCAATTCCGCTAAAGGCAAAGTGGTTTGTGATGATTTATGGTGGAATCGAATTGATGATGGCACTTCAAAATGCGCCAGATGATAATGTTGCACACTATGCTCATCTTGGTGGTATGATATTCGGATTTATTCTGCTGAAATATTGGCAGAAAAAGGATGGTAATTATTATGGAAACGGTTCAATATTATAGAAGCTGATGAGTATTGTTGGTGATATCAAAAGTTTCTTTAAAAACGGTGATGGATTGTCGCGTTTGATTTTTGTCAACGTATCGGTTTTTATTGTTCTTCTCATCATTGCTGTTGTGGCACAGTTTAACGGTCGCAGTGTTCGCTTAGAAGAATATCCTAATATCTATTTGTCTTCTACAAGTGATCTTGAGTTGCTAGCGCGCAAGCCGTGGACAATTTTAACACACATGTTTGCTCATATAGAAGTGGGTCATTTTCTTTTTAATCTAGTGACTTTGTTTACTGTAGGAAAATTGTTTCGCCACTTTTTGGGAAGTAAGAGACTAGTTGCAAATTATATTCTTGGTGGGCTCGCGGGTTTTTTGGTATACCTCATATGTTATAATATTTTCCCAGGACTGAATACCAAATCATCAATACTAGGAGCTTCAGCAGCTGTGATGTCTTTGATTATTACGATTGGAATGGTGAAGCCAAACTATGCGATAAAACTTTTTGGAGTTTTTGAAATGAAACTGATTTGGCTTTGTGGTATCTTAGTATTTGTTGACTTGATAAGTCTTCAAAAGGGCTTCAATTCTGGTGGTCATTTAGGCCATTTAGGAGGTGCTCTTTTTGGATTTTTCTACGCAAGAAATTACAATGAAGGAAAGAACATGGCTAGTTGGTTTGAGAATTTACTAAGCAGAATATCATCGGTGTTTAATGGAAAAAAGCGGTCTGATTTGCATACCGTGCATAAAAGACCAAAAACGGATGAGCAGTTCAACGTAGAAAAGGCCTCACGTCAAAAGCGTATAGATCAAATATTGGATAAAATTAGCCGCGCAGGTTATGATAGTCTTACAAAGGATGAGAAGGATTTTCTTTTTAAATACAGTCAGAAGTAAATAGACTTGTATGGAGAATGCACCAAAGGAAAAAAAGAAGGGTAAATTTAGATTCAACAAATTTTTGTTGTTGCTAAATTTTGCTGCGATTCTTTTTTTGTTGCTTTCATATATGCCATCGCACTTTAGTCCAAAATCACTTGGCTATTTTTCTTTATTAGGATTGACTTATCCATTTGTTTTACTCGCAAATATTTTCTTCATTGTTTTCTGGTTCTTTAAAGTGAAAAGATTCATGCTTTTAAGCACTGTAGCAATTGTGCTAGGGTTTAATCACTTTACTGATTTCTTTCAATTCTCATTGGGAAAAACGAAAGTCACTACTAGCGAAGATCGTTTAGAGATTCTAACGTACAATGTTCATCTTTTTGGTCTTTATGATAAAGAAGGTAATACAAAGAAGAGGGATGCGATTTTTGATTTATTGAATGAAGAAGCAGCAGATTTTCTGTGCTTTCAAGAGTTCTTTCATTCAGACCAGAAAAACTATTTCACGACGCGTGATACGCTTATTGAATTTCTACCTAGCAAGTATTATCATGAGCGCTATACACACGCAATGAATGGAAGGAATTATTTCGGCGTTTCGATGTTTTCGAAGTATCCAATTATCAACAAAGGTTTTATTCCATTTGAGTCTGATGTCAATAATTTTTGCATTTACGCCGACATCAAAGTGAATGAAGATACAATTCGAATTTACAATGCCCATTTGCAATCGATTCGTTTTAAGCCGGAGGATTATGCATTTGTTGAGGACAATAAGAATCAGGAGGAACTTGATACGGGAATGAAGCGAATAGCTCGCCGATTGAAAATAGCTTTCCAAAAAAGGCAAACTCAGGTGGAAAAGGTTTCCGCTAGTATAGAAGATTGTCGATATCCAGTCGTTCTCTGCGGCGATTTCAATGACCCGCCTTTGTCGTATACCTACGAGGCGTTTACAGACCTTTTGGAGGATTCTTTTATAGAATGTGGATCTGGTGTT
>JBIIBU010000140.1:0-5166 GCA_044239235.1 Flavobacteriales bacterium | reverse complement strand
TGAGTGGGAGTGTCATCTTTTTTTCTTGGATGTCTATGCCCGTTGGTTTTCCGATGTTTTTTCCAAATCCGTAGTCGAATAGGTCGTCTTTTATTTGGAAGGCCATACCGACGTTGATTCCGAATTCGTGCATTTTTTTGATGTCTTCCTCGGGAGCCTTTGCGGCAGCCGCGCCGCTTGCGCAGCAGGCTGCGAGTAGAGAAGCTGTTTTTTGCGAAATGATTTTATAATACACCTCTTCGGTAATGTTGAGGAGTCGAGATTTTTCTTGCTGAAGGAGTTCGCCCTCACTCATTTCTTTAACAGCTGTGCTAACGATGTGAAGGAGTTGGAATTCTTTGTTTTCAACACTAAGGAGTAAACCTCTAGAGAGGAGGTAATCGCCAACGAGGACGGCGATTTTATTTTTCCAAAGTGCGTTTATTGAGAAGAATCCGCGCCTGGTTTGAGCGTCATCTACGACATCATCGTGGACGAGGGTGGCTGTGTGGAGGAGCTCGATTAGTGAGGCTGCTGAGTAAGTAGAAGAGGTAACACCGCCGCAGAGTTTGCTTCCGAGGAAGACGAACATTGGGCGCATTTGCTTTCCTTTTCTCTTTATTATGTAATGGGTTATTTTGTCAAGAAGGCCATTTTCACTGCGCATGGCATTTCGGAAATAGCTCTCGAATTCGAGCATTTCCGTTTGAATGGGCTTTTGTATTTGATCAATAGTCGACACTGCGGGGTCAAATGTACTTCAGAGTAGACAACTATTAGCTCAAGATTGTTCTTGATTTTGTAATAGAGGGGTAATTAAAATTTGAGTATTAATAAGTATCACGTTGAAGAATCATTTGGGATGGTGTTGCGCCATTACTTTTGCGCGTTACCAAATGTAAACGCTTATGAAACAAAATTTTACTAAACTAATTATTTCTCTGATTGCGGTCAGCGGGCTATTTTTAATGGGCACGGGGGCTAACGCTCAGTGTGCCAACAACAACATCGTGTACGCAGACATCACTCCGGGAGGAGTTGGCGCTTTGAATTCCAGCTCGGTGGGGTGTAATTATGGTGGTGAGTATTGCACCGCTTTTGTAGAGCAAGGAGCGGCTTACAGCTTTAACACGTGCGGGGCAACTTTTGACACACAAATTACTCTTTACAGTGATGCTACTGGAACATACCTAGGATATGATGATGATGGAAGCCCTTGCGGGAATGGAAATTCCGATTTGTATTGGGTAGCAACATTTACAGGCACTGTAAGAATTTTAGTGGATCAACATAACTGCACGTCGAACTCTATTTGTTCACCATTGGAGTGTATACAAGAAACTGAGGCACTAGCCCTTTGTTCAAATGCAACAATTTCTCTGTCACAAGGTCTTTGTGATATTGATGGTCCTTCTATAAATGTATTCTTCGATTATTTGGGTGCTTGCCAAGTATTTGATGTTTATTTCTCAGAAAATGGCGGGCCTTATCTCACGATAGACGCAAGTGTTTTTGGATTGTTCAGTGGTTCAACTTTGAACGTAACTGGTGCAAATCCATTTTCGACTTATACAATGTATTATGTATTGGAAGATGGAACGACTTCAGACATTTCTACAATTACAACCACTAGCTGCGGGTCTTTTGGATGCACTGATGTTGATTTTGTAATCAATCCGGACTGCTATGGTTCAGAAGTGGGCTGGTCTATTTCGGATGATTTTGGAGTTATCTATTCAGTAGATGCAGGAACATATCCAAACATTGCAGGTGGTGATGTTGCATATACAACGTCTATCTGCCTTGATCCTGGTTGTTACACATTCACTATTACTGATACGTATGGTGATGGTTTGGATGCAGTAAACACTCTTTGTGCAACTTTAGGCTCCTACTATGCCGTTGCCGCAGACGGGAGTTTGCTTTTTAATGGAAATCCTACCTATACAACTAGTCAGTCTTACACTTTCTGTGTAGGCGGTGGATGTACTTTTATTGATCAATTTGCTTCTTATTCTGGCTGTTTCAACAACTTGAATGAATATGAATTCAATGTATTCTACGAGGGATCTTGTTCACTTGTTGGAATGTGGCTTTATAGCGACATTGAAGGATGGCAGTATTTAGATTTGTCTACAATGGGTTTCTTGAGTGGCGAAAGCGTATTCGTTACCAACCTATTGAACAATACGCTTTATGATTATCAATTTGAATTGAGTGACGGAACTCTGACTCCGATCGATTCATTCTTTACAGGCAGTTGCAATGCTAGCTGTGGTAATGCTTCTTTGGGAGTTTTTCCTGGAGCATGTATCAATGTAGGTGGTACTAATTACTACACAACTACCTTGACTTATGATTTCACTGGAGCATGCAACGTGTCAACCTTGTGGTGGTCGAATGATGGTGTTACTTACAACGCATTTGATTTGTCTGCAGACGGCTTGGTTAACGGTTCATCTGTAGAGTATTATTTCGCGCCAAACACAACCTACTATTTGTACTATGAATTGTCGGATGGTACAACGTCATTTGCCGAGGTTCTAGCAACTGAAAACTGTGAAAGTGGTGAGTTCATTTGCGACTGTGCTGGAACACAAATTCCAATTGAAGCGCTTGCTTGGTTGGGTGATGGAAGTCTTGATAATGGCACTTTTAACTGGAATGGAATTTACCCAGTAAACTTTAACTGTCAGACATGGGGCTTTGACTGCGGAGACGATGGATCTACAGTAACTCTTGACCCTTATGCAACGTGCTATGGCAATTTGCCTCCTGCAAATGGATGTTCAGCTGAATCATGCTTTGGATTCGGAATCGATGTATACATCGATTGTGATTTTGGAGAAACAGCGGCATTTCTTTCAAACGAATTTGGTGAAATCGTATACTCTTTTGACGAAACTTTCTTTACAGCAGAGTATCAGTATGTGTCACAACTGATGTGTTTACCAGCGGGCTGCTATACTTTCACCATTACAGATACTTTTGGTGATGGTTTAGCCGGAGGCGGCTGCGCAACTCCAGGATATTTCGAGTTGTATGATGAAAACGGAACTATTTATTTGGGTAACGGTGCCTTCGGTTTCGAAGACTCTTATACCTTCTGTATTGGTGATGCAACATGTTCAAACTTATCATTGAACTTGAATGATCAACCATGTTATGATTACCAAGGTCAAGGTTTGACTCCTTCATTCCAAGTTGAATATTTGTTCAATGGAGCTTGTGAGGTGCAAAGTGTATTCTTGGCTGAGGAAGGAGCTGCTGCGTTTACAGAGTTTGACCAAACAGCAAACGGATTAGTTAGCGGCACTGCAACTAACTTCTACAACCTTGTTCCAAACATGACTTATTATGTTTACTATACATTGACTGACGGAAGCTTCTCACAGTTGTATACTTATGTAACGGGTGACTGTAACAATGAGGTGACTATTTGTGACTGTGCTGGAGTTCAACACACAAGCGGTGTTCTTGCATGGTTGGGTGATGGATATGCAGACAATGGTTTCTATACATGGGATGGACAAAATGTTGATTTCAATTGTGCATCATGGGGCTTTGACTGCGGCGACGTTGCTGGCTCACCATCACTAGATCCTTACAACGTTTGCGGCGGTGGTCTACCTCCATTCAACGGATGTTCAATTATTGAAGAAGTTCTTGGTTGTATGGACCCACTTGCATTGAACTACAATCCTGACGCTACAGTTAGCGATGGGTCATGTATTTACAATTCACAAATTGGATGTACAGATGTTGATGCATGTAACTATTTGTCAACGGCTCTATTTGATGATGGAAGCTGCGAGTATACGTCATGCGCAGGTTGCACAGACCCAGATGCAACAAACTACGATGCTTCTGCAACAATCGATGATGGATCATGTGATTACACACCAATCTTAGGTTGTACAGATCCAGACGCATTGAACTACAATTCTCTTGCTACCCAAGATGATGGATCTTGCGTATTAAGTTGCCAATGGCCAAGTATCGTTTACACACCTCATTGCGTAGTTGGAACGAATGATACATACATGATTACAATGAGCATTAACCAATTGGGTAATGGTGCTCCATACGTAGTTGGAAACAGCTTTAACCAAGAGCAGTATTTGGTAAACTTCAACGGAACAATTGAAGTAGGTCCATTCCCTAACGGTGAGCAAGTTGTGATTACAGTTGTATCCAGTCTTCTTGATGGTTGCTTCATTACTTCACCAGTACTTTCTTCAGATTGTACAAATGGTGTTGTAACAGGCTGCACAGATGAGCTAGCTAGTAACTACAATCCATTGGCCAACCAAGACAACGGATCGTGCACTTACGACTTTACAATTTGTGACTGCGCTGGAACAGAATTTAATCCTGCAACACGTTTCCAACTTGGAAATGGTTCTGTGAACAACGGTTCTGCAGGTCTTCCAAACTTCAACTGTGCTGCATGGGGTTATGACTGCGGTGATATCGTAGGTGCGCCAAACTCTGATCCATATGGAGTATGTTCAGGTAACTTGCCTCCATTGAATGGTTGCGACATCAACGTTGTAGAACTTGAGTCAACTGAAATTAGCGTTTATCCAAACCCAACAGCAGGAATGGTGAACATTGCTAGCTTCGGTAAATCAGGCATGGTTCAGATTCGCATTTTTGATCAAACAGGAAAACTAATCGAGTCAACACAGAAAGTGCTTGGCAACGGCACGGTTCAAACACTTGATTTGACGAAGTATGCTTCTGGTACTTACCAAATTGAATTTATCAATAGCGACAAAGTGGAGCACAAAGCAATTGTACTTCAACGATAGTCGAAATCGTATTTAGTAAAAAGCCCGTCTTGCAATTGCGAGACGGGCTTTTTTATTTAGAAAGAAAATGTCTTACAGAAATGAAGCTTAGCAAAAGAGATTAATACGCTCTCTTGTTGTTTCCTTCCATGTAGTTGATGAATGCTTTGTTTACTACCATATTTCCGCCGGGGGTTGGATAGTTCCCGGTGAAATACCAGTCGCCATGGTCGTTTGGACAAGCGTCGTGCAGGCCTTCGATGGTTTGGTAGATCACTTCCACTTTAGCAAAAATATCGGGAGGCGTTACGAGCCCCGCTATTTGCGCAGAAATCTCTTCGGCAGTGAAAGGCTCGTAAACTTCCTTAACGTAGTTTTTTACATGCTCTTTTGG
>JBIIBU010000139.1:0-5187 GCA_044239235.1 Flavobacteriales bacterium | reverse complement strand
TCTTCTTAAGAAAATCAAGAAGCCAAGCGAGTTCAGCAACTTCGCGAATGACGAGTGCTCGATTTGCTCGTTGGAATGAAAAAATGCATTGCAAGGACATTAAGAAGGCGAACATTAGCCAACTGAACAAGCCTTTGTTTTTGTTTGAGAATTTGCCACCTAACAAATCTCTTGAAATGAAATAATCTGGAGTTGTTCCAGTCGATTTGGAAACATACTCTAAGATAAGATTCTCATTTGAGAAAGCTCCAGAGAGAACTGCTCTATTCGACTTAGTAAACGACTTCACAGTATGAGCGCAATCGCCCATACTGTTCATTCGTTTTAATATTCTCAAAGTCTCTTTAAAACCGATCAATCGGTCGTTTTCGGCAGAACTATCTAGCCGATAAGACATATTTTCTAAAAGACATTTGCCTGCGAGTATCTCTTCTCGATCCCTTTGACGGGATGATAAACATTGTTTGGTAAGAGATAGTGCTTCGTGCAGCATTTTATTTATCCATATTAAGCACCTGTCTGATTCTTTCGAATTCAAAAGCAGTTTGCTTAATTTCCATCAAGTCATTCATATCCATTGAGCCCAAGTGAGCTTTTTCTGTTTCATATTGGAATGACTTTCGAAGCGTGAAGTGTTTTTCGAGATATTTTGCCCCATGAGCGGAAGCGAAAAGCGCTCCAGCATTGCCCAACGTATGATCTGAAATTCCGTCGAAAATACTATTGTTGAAATCAGGCATTGAAAACTCATCCACACGAGTTGGATATTTCACTACACAATACAAGTATGTTGCATAGTCTACTTTTTCAATTTCATCAGGATTGGTATCGCTAGGAATAGAAACAAAAGTTGGTTTTTTGTGGCTCATGATTGCAGCTGTAAGCTCAGGAAACTCTTTGTGCATGCGAGCTGCCACTTTCAAATAAGGAAGATCTAATTCCATGCACCAGTCCAAACGCTCCATTGTAAATGGCGTTGCAAAAAGCGCGATACCAACGCTTTTCGCGTAATCGTTCAGTCTTTTCAATCCGTCTTTTGAAAGCTCTAGATAGGCTCTTTCTTGACCGAATTGAGTTGCAGTGTAGAGCTGCACTTTCACAGCATCGGCACCAGCCATTTTGCTTTGAAGAATCATTTGTTCTGCTACTGCAAGGCTACCGCCGTGTTGAGGAAAAATTTCTGAGATTACAAACATGGAATTGGTTTTTTGAATGAAGGCAAATATAAAGATTAAGCTTTAGCTGCGTCGTCTAAGAAAATCTTAGCGCAAATAAAGTTGAAAAGAAACTTCTTGTATGAGTTCGAAAACTCTTGTTTATCGAGCAAATCATTGATCTTGTCTTTGTCGAACCAATCAAATATTCGCGAGTCACTTAAGAAGAACTCACGATGTTGAGGATTCTTAAAATCAAAAATCGAATTGATGCTTGCATTAAATCCTTTCTTCTCTCTGCTCAATCTTACTTGATCATTGAGAATACCTTTCATGGATGATCGAAGGATAAATTTATTGTAGCCATCGCCAATCAATAAGTGTGAAGGTATCGTATTGGTGAACCCGTAAAGATTAGCATCCAAAAAAGGACTTCTATTTTCGATGCTATATTTCATTGAATTAAGATCATCCTCGTGAAGAATGACGCGAACAACTTCATGGAAAAGTTCATTCATCATGCGGTTTCTAAGCAATGAATCGGAATACTTTGTTTCATAAAAATCTTCTTTCCAATCCTTTTTCAAAAAGGATCTAAAGTCGTCGTTATTCAAATAGATATAATCTCTATAACTCGGATCTGGGAAGAACAATCTAGGATTCGACAAATCTGGGTGACGAACAAAATGTTTAACATGCTCTGTCCAATCCGCAAGGTTTTTATCAAACGAAGGCATACCCTTCGTCTCATATAAGTGCATCAGGAAGTGATCGTAGTAGCCGGTAAACATTTCATCGGCTGCAGTTCCTGAAATCGAAATCTTGTATCCATTAGAGGCAATTGCTTCTGACAACATTGAATGCACGAAATAAGAGATCGTGGCAACAGGAGCGTCATGGTATTTAACCAAAGAAATCAATCGTTCTATATTCTGATCACCTGGCTCCAACATGATTTTAGTGCTCTTGCAACCAGTATCATCGACTGTCGCTTGAATGTTGTCTAATTCATCGTAGCGTTGATCGCTATCGATTATTGAAAATGTATTTACGTTAGCATTAAATTCTTTTGCTGCTATTGAAACAAGGCTTGCTGAATCAACACCTCCGCTGAGACAAAAAGCGAGTGGCACATCAGAGCGCAAACGAATCTTTAGACTCTCTCTTAAATGAAAATGGGTTCCTTCGACAGCCTCTTCAAAAGTCATATTCTCCTTCGGAGTGTATTGTGGTGTCCAATACTTATAGGTTTTTAATTCACCAGAAATAGACACTGTGCCACAAGATGCGATGTCCACTTCCTTTACCTCTTGGTAAAATCCGCTATTGCCTTTGTACAGGGATTTGTGACCATTGATAATATATCTGATCACATGATTTTCATCAATATCAAAAGACTTATTAGCCAAGGCACTCAGTGCTTTCACTTCAGATGCAAAATAAAAACCGGAAGCATCTTGATAATAATAAAGTGGTTTTTCACCAAAGCGGTCGCGCGATAAGAAGACCTTTTCATCTTTTCTATTGAAAATAACGAAAGCCCACATTCCTTCGAAATACTTCACGCAATCTTCTCCATGCAATAAGTAATAATGCAAAAGAACTTCTGTATCCGATGACGTGCGAAGAGGAATATTTCTCGAAACCAATTCTTCGCGCAATTCGAGATAGTTGTAAATCTCACCATTGAAGACCATCACATAATCATTGAGTTCAAATGGCTGATGGCTGCGGGGATCAAGATCTATTATGCTCAATCGTGAGTGAAGCAGATAGACATTATAGCGGTCAGACTCGAAATTCCAACTGCGCTGAGCGTCAGGACCGCGTTGGACCATTTGATTCAATGCGCTGTTTACAACACTCTCATCAATTCGCTTCTTTCCAATATATCCTGCAATTCCGCACATTATTTTTCCTCCAAACTTTTGATGTCTTCGATGGTATGCACATCGATATTTTCGGCGATAACAAAACCGCAATGCGCACTTAAAAATTCGTTGAAAAGTGCATGTGTTTTTACAACTCGAAAAGCCGCATTCTGAACACCATTTTTATCTGCACTCATCACCTCCCAAAGATTGTGATCGAGCATCATTTGAATGGCGCCATCCATTTGCGCCGCGGTAATCTGAGGTGAATTAGCCTGTGGAATAATTACAATATCCGATTCTCCATCTGCTTGCACTTCCGGAGAATTCACAGCTTGACGAATGGCAATCACTTTCGGTGTTTTGTCGTCTGCTAGTTCCGATGGACGAGTAATAGTCTTCGCGCCAAATGCTATTGCCACATCCAAGATTTCTTGATCATCGGAACTCACATATATTTCATTGATGAATTTTGATTCCTTACATGCATCAATAGTATATGCGATGAGAGGTTTTCCGTTGAGTGGAAAAATATTTTTTCGAGGCAATCTCTTTGAGCCTCCACGCGCTGGTATAATGGCAATTACTCTCATAAATTATTCAAAATATCGCGCGCAATCACTTCGGCGCCGTTAGTTTCAATTTCATGGTTCTGTATTGAAGCACGAATGAAAACATATTCATGTTGGATAAACGCAGGCAAAAATTGTCCTAATTCCTCTTCAAATGTTTTCAAAGAAATGAAAGACGCCAAATGACTTTTCTTAAGCATTAAAATATTCTCAGAAATTTCTGGATTCATTGCTTCGCCCAAAAGTAGCATAGGAGTGCGAAGTCCTATACATTCGGAAATGGTATTAAAACCAGCCCTCCCAACGACAAGATCCATGTCTGCCACGTAATCGACGATAAGATCTTCTTGTGGAATATACACGACGTTTTTCCAATCGCCTCTGAACTTTTCAGAAACATAAAACACGACATCATCGATTTCAGCTACACTTTGAAGTGCACGTTTGATAGAGTCTGCAAGAACTCCAGAACCACTATCAATGATTAGGACCTTGAATCTTCTTTCACCTTCAGACACTTTATGATCAATTTCCTTTCTCATAATGAGTGGAACCTCGGTAGCCTTTTTACCATAGAAATTGACGATTTCTTCAGGTGTAAAAGGCGGAAAGTACAAGTGGCGAGCGGTCTTTGCTTGTTCGATAAATCGATAGACTAAATCTCTTTCCAATGGCGGAGGATATAGTTTTGAGAAAAACCAATCCCATGTAAAGTGCGCCACTCCGAATGACGGAATATTCAATCGAGCAGCCACATCGAAAGCTTCATAAACAAAATCCGATATGATAAAATCTGCCTTAACATCGAGCATTTCTTCGTCGATAAACTTTGAAGCTCTAGCAGTATAATCCTTATAATTTTTGTTGATTGTGTCTACATCAGGCGAGCCATTCGGCAGTTTATACCATGTAATATTATTATACTTCTTGATGTGTTCAACTCCAGTGATAAAGCGCTTTGCAGCTTCTTGATGCACTTCGGTTTGCACTTGAATTTCAAGAGATGGACACTGAATTTTGAGCTCCTCAATAACGGCGCGTTGACGGACGATATGACCGAACCCTTCATCGGATAAATAGATCTTACTTCGCATCAGAACACGTCATAGGTTAAGGATTCAGATGCCAAATATAAACACAGCCCACCATAAGAGGTTGAGAAGAGTTTTTTGAGGAATAAAGAAAACGCTAGTATTTCGGTACGGACGGGTCTATTTCAGCAGACCAAGCGAGTATTCCACCTTTCAAATTGATAAGATTAGTGTAACCATGCTGATCACTTAGGAATTGAATAACATTAGCGCTTCTAACTCCACTTCTGCAGTGAATTACTACTTTTCCTTCTTTTGGAATTTCACTCCAGCGATCTTGAATTTCGGATAGTGGAATAAGTTTTCCGTTCATATGAGCGATTTCGAATTCATCGTTTTCGCGAACATCTATTAGGGTAAAATGCTCACCATTATCAAACATTTGTTTAAGATCGAGCACAGTGCATTCTTGAATCATAGTTTCTAAAGAGTTAAGTGTTTTATCAATAAGGTTTAATGTGCTTTGAAGATCATGTGTTTTCTTCAAATTAGAAATGGG
>JBIIBU010000137.1:0-5205 GCA_044239235.1 Flavobacteriales bacterium | reverse complement strand
TGGTGATGGTATTCTTTCTTGCTCATGGAGCACGAAAATGAACACCATTGGTAGTGATGTAATTCAAGGATTACATAAAGCTATGGACCTCGCGGAAGCCTCCTACAAAGGCCTTGTACTTTTCAATGAAGCTGAACACTTCAGTGCAGGAGCAAATGTTGGACTAATCTTCATGTTAGCGGCAGAACAAGAATATGAAGAACTTGACATGGCGGTTCGTGTATTCCAACAAACATCGATGCGTTTGAGAACATGCAGTGTGCCTGTTATAGCAGCACCTCACTCGCTAGCACTAGGCGGCGGATGCGAGTTCTCAATGCACTGCGACAAAGTTGTAGCACATGCGGAACTTTATATGGGACTTGTTGAATTTGGAGTCGGCTTCATTCCTGGTGGTGGCGGCACAAAAGAATTTGCACTACGTTGTTCAGATGAAATGAAAGAAGGTGATATCAGAATCAACACATTTAGAAAACGCTTCTTGACTGTAGGTCAAGCAAAGGTTTCTACTTCTGCTCACGAAGCATTTGAACACGGATACTTGAGAGAAGGAATTGATGAAGTGGTAGTGAGTCGTGAATTGCAATTGGCGCGTGCTAAAGAAGCTGCTTTAGAGCTTTACAACAAAGGCTATGTTGCTCCTACTCCGCGCAAAGACATTAACATTCTTGGACAAGAAGCACTTGGAATTGTTTACGTTGGAGCAAACAGCATGATGAGTGGAAATTACATCAGCACACATGATCAACTCATTTCTGAAAAACTTGGTTTTGTGCTTGCAGGTGGTGATCTTTCTCAGCCACAAACAGTGAGTGAGCAATATCTCCTTGACCTTGAACGAAAGGCTTTTCTAGAGCTTTGCATGCAAAAGAAAACGCTCGAAAGAATGCAGAGTTTGATTACAACAGGAAAAATTCTTAGAAACTGATTATCCCGAAAATACAATGGACGCATACATCATAGGTGGTTACAGAACAGCGGTAGGCAAAGCGCCACGTGGATTCTACAAATTTGTTCGCCCAGATGAATTAGGGGCAAAAGTGATTGAACGATTGGTATCTGATTTTCCACAATTAGATAAAAATCGAATCGACGACGTAATTGTCGGCAATGCCACACCTGAAGCTGAACAAGGCTTGAACGTTGGTCGTATGATTTCTCTTATGGGATTGAATACGGTTAAGGTTCCCGGCATGACCGTGAATAGATATTGCAGCAGTGGACTAGAAACAATCGCTATTGCAGCTGCAAAAATTCATGCGGGAATCTCTGATTGCATCATTGCAGGTGGTGTAGAAACGATGTCACCAATTCCTTTCGGAGGTTGGAGAATTGTTCCGCATGCGAAGGTGGCAAAAGAGCATGCTGATTGGTACTGGAATATGGGACTGACCGCGGAAGCCGTGGCTCGCGAGTTCACTGTAAATCGCGAAGACCAAGATGCATTCTCATTGCAATCTCATCAGAGAGCTATCAAAGCGATAGAAGCAGGACTTTTCAAAGATGAAATTGTTCCAATCGAAGTAACAGAAATTTTTCTAGATGGAAATGAAAAACGTCAAGAGAGAAAATATATCGTCGACACAGATGAAGGTCCTCGCAAAGATTCAACTCTCGAAGCACTTGCGAAGTTGAAGCCTGTATTTGATGCGAAAGGAAGCGTTACTGCTGGCAATAGCAGTCAAACATCGGATGGCGCAGCTTTCGTTATGATTGTATCAGAAAAAATGATGAAGGAATTGAATGTTCAACCTATCGCTCGTTTGGTTAGCTATCACGTTTCAGCCATCGAACCCCGCATCATGGGTGTTGGTCCAATTGAGGCCATTCCCGGTGCATTGAAGCGCGCAGGTTTGAAAAAAGAAGACATCAATATTTTCGAATTAAATGAAGCATTTGCATCACAAAGTCTCGCAGTAGTTCGAAATCTTGAATTGAATCAAGAACTCGTAAATGTCAACGGCGGTGCTATTGCTCTCGGTCATCCACTTGGATGTACAGGTGCAAAATTGACCGTTCAAATGATGAATGAATTAAAAAGAAGAAATCAGAAATACGGCGTAGTGACCATGTGTGTAGGTACGGGGCAAGGTGCAGCCGGTGTATTTGAAATGCTATAACTAACAATTAAAAAAGAACTCACATGTCAGAAACAAAGCAAAAAGCAATCACCGGTGGAGAATTTCTAATTCGTACTACCGCTGCGCAAGATATTTTCATTCCAGAAGAATGGAGTGAAGAACAAATCATGATGAAGAAAATGTGCGAGGATTTTGTGGACCAAGAAATCGTCCCAAAACTCGACGAAATCGATCATCAAGAGCCAGGATTGATGGAAAGCATTCTTGACAAAGCAGGTAACCTTGGTTTGCTGAGCGTAACAGTTCCGGAAAGTCTTGGTGGACTGGGAATGGATTTCAAAACATCCATGCTCTGCACTGAAGCATTAGGCGCTGGACACAGCTTCTCAGTAGCATACGGAGCGCATACTGGAATTGGCACTCTTCCTATTCTCTACTATGGAAATGATGATCAAAAAAATCGTTTCATTCCAAAATTAGCTTCGGGAGAATGGAAAGGTTGTTATTGCCTTACAGAACCAGGAAGTGGTTCTGATGCGAATAGCGGAAAAACAAAAGCTATTCTTTCAGAAGACGGAAAACATTATATCATCAATGGACAAAAAATGTGGATCACCAATGGTGGTTTCGCGCAGGTATTTACTGTATTTGCAAAGATTGATAATGACGAGAATTTATCTGCTTTTATTCTTACTCGCGACATGGAAGGAATCTCTTTCAATGCAGAAGAAAAGAAGATGGGTATCAAGGGAAGTAGCACACGTCAAGTTTTCTTCAACAACGTTAAAGTTCCAGTCGAGAATCTTTTGAGCGAGCGTGGTAATGGATTTAAAATCGCTGTAAACATTCTGAATATCGGACGAATCAAATTGGCTGGAGGTGTACTTGGTGGCGCTAAATCAGTCATCGATGAAAGCGTGCGCTATGCAAACGAGCGTGAGCAATTCGGTCGTCCAATTTCAAAATATGGAGCTATTCGTTACAAAATCGCAGAACAAGCAATCCGTTGTTATGCTTTAGAAAGCGCTCTTTATCGTGCCACTCAAAACATCGACGATGCAATCGTTTCATTAACTGAAGGTGGGATGGACAAAGGACAAGCTGTATTGAAAGGTATCGCATCATTCGCTCCTGAATGTGCCATTCTGAAAGTGCTTGGATCAGAAACACTAGATTACTGTGTTGACGAGGGAGTTCAAATTTTTGGCGGAATGGGATACAGCGCTGAAACACGCGTAGAGCGTAGTTATCGCGACTCTCGTATCAATCGAATATTTGAAGGAACAAATGAGATTAATCGTTTGCTCACAGTAGATATGATATTGAAAAAAGCAATGAAGGGAGAACTCGATTTGATGGGCCCCGCTATGGGCGTGGCGAATGAGTTGATGTCGATTCCTGATTTCGGTGATGCTCCAAATAACATTTTTGAAGAGTACCATGCGGTAGTTGCGAAGTTCAAAAAAGCATTGCTTTTAGTGGCAGGCGCAGCAGTTCAAAAATTGGCGATGCAACTTCAAAAAGAGCAAGAGATTTTAATGAATGTAGCAGACATGGCCATTCAGATTTATGGAGCTGAAAGTGTGCTATTGCGAACAGAAAAATTAGCATCAATGAAAGGTGCCGATTCAACGCTTGTAGAACAAGAAATGATGAAATGTTTCATTTATAGCGCAGCTGAGAAGATTAGCGCAGCAGGTAAAGAAGCATTGATTTCATTTGGCGAAGGCGATGAATTGAAAATGATGCTGATGGGATTAAGAAGATTCACCAAAGTTGAGCCATTCAACATTAAAGAATCAAGGCGAGTCGTTGCCGCGAAATTCATCGGGAAGTAATTATTGTTGATTTTTGACTTTTGATTTTTGATTTAATATGAAAACGCGATCGTAATGATCGCGTTTTTGTTTTTACAAAACGCTCTACCATAATACGCTCTACCGTAATGCGCCCCTTTGGGGCTTTTAATTAATCGCACAATCCGATTCTACCATAGAGCGCCCCTTCGGGGCTATTAGAATCTCTATTACGAAAAAACATTTGATTTTTTCCGTTGAAAAATTTATACAAATTTATTCATCGAATATTCCTTTGGGCGCATGTCGCAATCACCAGCCCCAAAGGGGCGCATTATGGTAGACAGGAAATTCGTCATGCATTGAAAGCCCCAAAGGGGCGCATTATGGTAGCCAGGAAATTCGTCATGCATTGAAAGCCCCAAAGGGGCGTATTAAGGTAGACAAGGAATTCGACATGCATTGAAAGCCCCAAAGGGGCGTATTATGATAGAGGCGTATTATGGTAGGGGGTGTATTACGGTTATCAATCATGCAAAATATGCAGCGTTTATGCATGAATATCAAATCAACATCCGTAAATAAAAAATCACATTTAATTCGCCTAAAAATCAGAAATATGGCTGGAACATACACCAAATTAAACATCCAAATTGTATTTGCGGTAAAACATCGCGAAGCATTGCTCGCAAAATCGTGGCGTAAGGAAGTCTTTGCTCACATGGCTGACACGATTAAATCAAAAGGATCACATCCAATAATTATAAATGGAGTCGAAGATCATGTTCACATTTTTATTGGACTCAATCCGAAAAACTCGATATCTGATTTGGTTTCAGATTTGAAAAGAAACTCAGGAATATTTATACGGGATAAATTTCTTAAGAATAAAAACTTTCATTGGCAAGTAGGATATGCGGCATTTTCCTATTCACAAAACGCTAGAGAAAAGGTAGTCAACTATATCGATAATCAAGAAGCGCATCACTGCAAGAAAGATTTCACGTTGGAATTAAAACAATTTCTTGAAATCAACGGCATTTCATATTCCGACCAATATCTACCGTAATGCGCCTCTTCGGGGCTTGCAACAAATCGCGTAATCCCTTTTCTACCGTAATGCGCCCCTTTGGGGCTTGCGAGAAATCGCTCATTATATTTCGATTGAAAATCGCCCCCACAGGGCTCTGTGAAACTTTGTGGCCTCTGTGTCCAATATTTATTGAACCGAACTACCAAAGAGCGCGAAATCATATTTGACGGGGTCATTGGGATCGAGTTGACGTAGAACAAAATCCAATTCCTCAACAGCCTTCCAATCATCTTGG
>JBIIBU010000135.1:0-5291 GCA_044239235.1 Flavobacteriales bacterium | reverse complement strand
TAATGTTGAAGAACGCAAAGTCAGCGTCAAAGAAGTAATGGAATTACTTGCTAAAGGTGAATTGCATGAAGCTTTTGGTGCAGGAACTGCAGCAACTATTGCACCTATTCGAGTGATCAATTACCAAGGAAAAGATTACGAATTACGTCCATTCAGTGAATGGGAATTTGCTCCAAAAGTTTCTGACTTTATGGATGAATTAAAACGAGGTAATGAACAAGATGCTCATCATTGGAATAAACGAATTGTCTGAAGTTATTCTTCAGTCTTTTGAAATTTGAATAATTGGGCGGGCTTATGAAGCACGCCCTTTTGTTTTTCATTCAACGCTTGAAGTCGCTCGTTTTTCAAAGCATTCTTTCTGAAATTACGCTTGTCTAATTTTCTATCCAAGATGATTTCATACAAACGTTGAAGCTGCGATAATGTGAATTTATCAGGCAACAATTCGAAACCAATATTGTCTGAAACAAGCTCGTGACGGAGCATTGCGAGTGCTTCTTCTATAATTTCATTGTGGTCGAATGCTAATATTGGAACCTTGTAAACATCCACCCACTGTGCTTTTCCTGCGAAAGAGGCTGCTTTGGGGTTGAATTCATCCATTTTTACCAAAGAATAGTATCCAACAGTAAGTACTCGTCTCTCAGGATGATTTCTAAAACTGCGAAGCCATTCTTGGTCCTTTAGTCCACGAACACGTTCTGGATTTCCAAATGATTTGAATTGTTTGAGATATATACCTTCTAGGCTGGTTAATTCTAGTAGCACTCGACGCGCGGCTTCGTCCAGGCTTTCTTCGTCTTGCACTAAGTCACCTGGAATTGCTTTTTGAAGTTTGATTAGGTGGGTGCTGTTTGGTTGCTTTTGCTCAATAAGCAAAATCTTCAGCTTTTGTTCGTCAAAGCCAAATACAACACAGTCGACTGAAACGTCCATTGGGGTTGTTTCTTTCTTTACAATGCTCACCATATTCATTTGAAAAATGTTTTCAAATATAACTATTTCATTTCTTTTTTTTGACTTAGTGTAAAAATTACACTAAGTTCGCATTGCAATAAGTTTAACCTTGCATAAAAAAGATATGACAGCTCATTCAATTAAACGAATAGGAGTTTTAACCAGTGGAGGAGATGCTCCGGGTATGAATGCTGCGCGTCGCGCCGTTGTTCGTGCTTGCGTATTTCATAATGTGGAATGCGAAGGAATTTTTCAAGGATATCAAGGAATGATTGAAGGCGATTTTAAGCGTCTCAATGAACGGTCTGTTGCAAAGATTCTTGGCAGGGGAGGTACTATACTGAAGAGTTCTAGAAGCAAAGAATTTATGACTGAAGAAGGTCGTAAAAAGGCTTACGAGAATTTGAAGAAGAATGGAGTAGACGCTCTTATCACAATCGGTGGTAATGGCACATTTACAGGTGCACATGTTTTTTATAAAGAATACGGAATTCCAATTATCGGTATTCCAGGTTCTATAGATAATGATCTCTATGGAACAGATCACTGTATTGGTTTTGATACTGCGACTAACACTGTAGTGGACGCGGTGGATAAAATTCGTGATACAGCAACGAGTCACAATCGATTGTTTTTTGTAGAAGTAATGGGTCGCAATAGTGGCTTTATCGCGCTCAAAGCGGGTATTGCAACCGGTGCGATTGCCATCATTCTTCCAGAAGATGAAATGAGTGTCGATCAGCTAGTAGAAACGCTCAGAAGCACTGAAGAAAGTGGAAAAACCTCAAGCATCGTAATCGTTGCAGAAGGTTCTAAAAGCGGCGGTGCTTATGAGATTGCCAAAAAGGTGACAGAGAAATATGTGGAATACGAAACAAGAGTTTCTGTGCTTGGTCACTTGCAGAGAGGTGGTGCTCCAAGTTGCTATGATCGCGTTCTGGCAAGCCGCATGGGCGTAGCTGCAGTAGAAGGACTTCTGCAAGCGCGCAAGGATGTAATGGTAGGAATCATCAATGATCGTGAAACCTACACATCCCTTGAGGAATCAATTACTAGAGCAAACATCCCTAATCGCGATGAATTGCGAATAGCGAGAATTCTCTCCATTTAACAACAAACGAAAACACAAAATGAAAAAAGTAGCAATCAACGGTTTCGGACGCATCGGAAGAATGTGCTTCAGAAGCTTGATTCAAAATCCAAACATAGAAATCGTAGCAATTAACGATTTAACTGACGTTCCAACTCTTGCTCACCTATTGAAGTACGATAGTGTGCACGGAAGATTTGGACATAGTGTTGAAGCAGGTGAAGGTGCACTTATCGTAAATGGTAAGTCGATCAAAATCTTTGCTCAGAAGGACCCATCAGCATTGCCTTGGGGCGATTTGAACGTAGATGTCGTAATTGAATCTACAGGTATCTTCACTGATAAAGAGGGTGCTTCAAAACACATCTCTGCTGGTGCTAAAAAAGTAATAATCAGTGCTCCTGCGACTGGTGGCATTAAAACGATTGTACTTGGTGTAAATGATGAAATGCTTACATCTGAAGATACGATCATTTCTAATGCATCGTGTACAACGAATTGCCTTGCTCCAATGGCAAAAGTTCTAAACGATAAGTTTGGAATTGAAAAAGGCTATATCACAACGGTTCACGCCTATACTGCGGATCAACGCTTGCAAGACTCTCCACACAAGGACTTGAGAAGAGCACGCGCTGCAGCTTTGAGCATGGTACCAACTTCTACAGGTGCTGCTAAAGCAGTCGGTGAAGTTCTTCCTACCCTCAAAGGCAAATTGGATGGTGTTGCTGTTCGTGTACCAACTCCAGATGGATCACTTACAGATCTTGTTGCTGTTCTCTCAAGAGAAGTAACAAAAGAAGAAGTGAATGCTGCAATGAAAGAAGCTTCAGAAACTCACATGAAAGGAATATTAGAGTATTGCACAGACCCTATTGTATCAATTGATATCGTTGGTAATTTGCATTCATGTATTTT
Organism: Flavobacteriales bacterium; assembly: GCA_044239235.1. GTDB lineage: Bacteria > Bacteroidota > Bacteroidia > Flavobacteriales_D > Sanyastnellaceae > JAIXWP01. The sequence continues at coordinate 2,326 of JBIIBU010000135.1, read as the reverse complement.
TGACGCCGCTCTAACTTCAACCAATGGAAATTTGGTGAAAGTAATGGGGTGGTATGATAATGAGGCTGGCTATTCTGAACGCGTTTGCGATCTAGTTGCCAAGTTATAATTGATAGTTCTACTAAACCAAATAGACCATAATGATTCTAATAGCCGACAGCGGATCCACTAAATGTGATTGGGCCCTGATTGACGAAAAAGGCACTCGTTTAGGTGATTTTCAGACCATGGGTTTGAATCCCTACTTTCACAATGAAAACGTGATCGAAGTTGCCTTGAGAGCAAATAAGGAGTTCAATGCCATTGCGCCTCAAGTAAAGCAAGTATTCTTCTATGGTGCAGGAAGCTCTACTGATGAGATGTGCAAAATTATGCATGCCGGCTTGGCTCGTGTGCTAGTAAACGCAGATATTCTTGTTGATCACGATCTAGTTGGCTCCGCAATGAGCACGTATGATGGTCGTCCTTGCATCTCTTGTATCCTTGGAACAGGAAGTAACTCTTGTTTTTTTGACGGAAAGGAAGTGTATGAGGAGATTCCATCATTGGCTTATATTTTAGGCGACGAGGCTAGTGGCAGTTATTTTGGTAAAATTCTACTACAAGAATATTTCTACAAAAAGCTTCCTCAAGATTTGAAAGAAGCTTTCGAAGAGCGATTTGCGCCGACGAAAGAAGAAATCATTTCTCGTGTATACCGTGAGCCAAATGCCAATGTATACCTAGCTAGTTTTATGAAGTTTATTGGGGAACATAGAGATCATCCGCATGTGAAGGATTGGGTGAAGAAAGGTATGATACACTTCATCAATATCCATGTAAAATGCTATTCTAATTGGGCAGAAGTGCCTGTACATTTTGTTGGAAGCATTGGTCACTATTTTGAAGATTGCCTTCAAGAAGCAGCAAAAGAAACAGGAATTCATCTTGGTAGAATCATTCGCAAACCGATTGACGGACTCGTAGAATATCACGTTAAATTCAAATTCCAGCACGCATAAATGGCTATCAAGGCTTGCATTTTTGATATGGATGGCGTTATCGTAGATACTGCGAAATACCATTTTAAGGCGTGGGAACGTCTAGCAGATACGCTAGGAATTCCATTTACAGAAGAACAAAATGAGCAATTGAAAGGGGTAAGTCGTGTTGATTCTTTAGAAAGGATTTTAGGCTGGGGAAATCTTCAACTCAATAACAATAAGAAGATTGAGTTGATGGATCTCAAGAATAAATGGTATCTCGATTTTGTAGCAGAAGTGTCTCCTCAAGAGATGTTGCCTGGTGCGCACGATTTCCTTCTTTTATTGAAAGAAAATGGAATAAAGATCGCTCTAGGCTCTTCTAGTCGCAATTCTATTCTCATATTAGAAAAACTTGGAATCATTGAACTATTTGATTCCATAATTGACGGTACAAAAATTCATTTCTCTAAACCACATCCTGAAGTATTTCTGAAAGGTGCGGCAGACTTGAACGTACTACCATCTGAGGTAATTGTTTTTGAAGATGCTATTTCTGGTGTTGAAGCAGCCAAAGCAGGCGGATTTCATTGCATAGGAATAGGGGATGCAAGTGTGCTTAAGCAAGCTGATATGATTATCAATTCACTCGCTGAAGTAAATCTTGACACCTTGAAGAAGTTCTAATTTTTTTTAGATAAAAATTCAAAAGCCCGCTAGAGCATTACGCTTAGCGGGCTTTTTACTTCGACCAAGTAAATTGGTCTCCACCCTATTTCTTTATCTCACGATTAATTTTTCTTCTCGCAATCTTCCATTCAAAGTGTATTGTATTACATACACTCCTGAAGATAGTGGGTGTTGGAATTTGTATTCTGTCTTGTCTGTTTGAGATGTGGCAATTACAATTGTCGTTATTTCAACTAAGTTTCCAGTGCTTCCGAAAATCTTTAGGTCTTTAACGTGACTGCCTGAACTTAAGTTACCGAAATCAAAGTTTATTTTGTTACCATCACATGGATTTGGATAGAAAATCAAATCACCATCTGAAGCAATCTCTCCAATACCTACTTCCACTGCAAATGTGACGTTACACGTTGTTCCCCAGTCAGTGAATACATCGTTGCCCATATTACATCTTAAGGTTACACTGTAAGTCTGACCATTCACAAATGACATTTGATCATTCAATTGAAGCATAGGCACATTAGTTACGAGTGTATTATCAAAATCAACTCCTACCACGTGCCACTCATATTCTACTGCTGAAGCGATTTCGGTAGCTGTAATGGTATGATTCCATTCGGTAATTGTGCTTTCACAATCTGCAGATGATAGAGCAGTGGTGCCGAGTGATTGTTCGG
>JBIIBU010000134.1:0-5309 GCA_044239235.1 Flavobacteriales bacterium | reverse complement strand
TACCACTAAGAAGACAATGGCAACAAGCAACAAAGTGCCGACCTCATTCATCAATCTCAAATAAAATGATTTGAATGCTGCTGGTTCGGTCTGAAGTTTTTTGAAGACTTTGTGTCCATAGACCTGATAAATCATCAAACAAATAATGAAGAATAGCTTCAGATGCATCCACGGCTGTGATAACCAATAAGGCTGAAGAATGAGCAAGGTTGGACCCAAAATCATCGTAAGCACGCAAGAAGGCCACGTGATGATATACCATAGTCGGCGCTCCATCAAGGAAAACTGCTTGAGCAAAATGCTTCTTTCCGGTTCACCCTTCGCAGCTGCTTCCACGTGATAAACAAAAAGTCTAAATATGTAAAACAACCCCGCAAACCAGGTTACTATGAAAATGATATGGAGGGCTTTAATTACTTCGTACATGCGCTTCGCTTTTGGATTCCGGATTTCGGATTCCGGATTTCGGAATTCGGATTCCTGATTCCTGATTCCTGATTTCGAAATTTGGAATTCGGAATCCGGAATCCGGAATTCATTTCACAAAGTTAATCAATCTAATAGTTTTCTATTTTTGGTAAAACTTAAATGCATGCGCAAGGGTGCCTATCGCTTTGTGGCATGGCTCGGATGGGTACCGAATCTGCTAATTGCTGAGATGTACATTCGGCTGCGTACATTTGGCCAATGATTCGACCGACACGAATATTGATTATACGCCTAAGTTCTATGGGTGACATAGTGCTTACTACCCCTGTCATTCGTAGGCTTAAGCTTCAATTAGAAGGAGAAACTGAAATTCATTTTCTCACTAAAAAGTCGTTTGTTCCTTTGCTCGAAAGCAATCCTTACATCTCTAAAATCCATGCGATGGATAAGACTGTAATGGAAGTGGTGCCCGAGTTAATGGAACTTGAATTCGATTACATCATAGATCTGCACAACAATATTCGAAGTCGCATTGTGAAGCGTAAATTGAAAAGCCTTGCATTCACTTTTGACAAATTGAATATTAAAAAATGGCTTTGGGTGAATCTTGGAATCAACAAGATGCCCAACGTACATGTTGTAGATCGTTACCTTGATGCTATAGGTGCTTTTTCTACTGAAGACGACCAAAAAGGACTAGACTATTTCATTCCAGAAGGCACGTCAATCGAGCGCTTCACACTTCCTGAAAACTACATTGCATTTGCCATTGGCGGTGCACATGTTGGAAAACGAATGGATGCTGAAAAACTGATTTCTATTTGCAAAAAGACTAATCATTCAATTGTTTTATTGGGAGGAAAAGATGACACTGAAACAGCACAAATGATCAAAGAGGCAGTGCCGGATGTCATCAAATTATGCGGCGAACTTAGCATTCATGAGAGTGCTTTAGCAGTAAAAAATGCGCGATTGGTCATTAGTGGAGACACTGGATTGATGCACATTGCTTCTGCTTTTACCAAGAAAATTATCTCCCTTTGGGGTTGCACGGTGCCTGGTTTAGGAATGTATCCTTATCGACCGAATGAATCGTCGGTTATTCTTGAACCGCATGGGCGTAGCAAAAGACCTTGTTCCAAGCTTGGAAACAAGTGTAAATACGGTCAAGACAATCGTTGTATACAACAGATTGACGAGTCAGAAATACAGGGGGCTATTGAAACGCTTTGGACTAACTAAAAAGTGCTTTCAATTCTGTCGCTTCTTCCGGCTTCATTTTTCCTGCAAGAATCAATCGCAACTGACGGCGGCGCAGAGCACCTTCGAATCTACGTTTTTCCTCCTCGGTTTCAGGAACAACTTCAGGAACATCGATCGCATTGCCGAGTTGATCTACCGCTACAAAAGTGTAAATCGCTTCATTGCAAACTGTTCGTTGTCCAGTAGTATTGTGTTCTACAGACACTTCCATATACACTTCCATTGAAGAACTGAAGGAACGAGAGACTTTCGCTTCAATGGTCACGATATCGCCAAGTTTGATTGGATGTTGAAACGACACATTGTTAACTGCTGCTGTTACTACAATTCTCTTGCATGCACGGTGAGCGCTAATTGCGGATATAATATCCATCCAATTTAGCAACTGACCACCCATCAAATTACCCAATGTATTGGTATTTTCTGGCAGCACCATGTGGGTAGCAATGGCCAATGTATCCTTTGCAAAAACCTGTTTCTTCATGCTGCAAATGTACGCAGTGAATTCATTCGGGGCGTACATTTGGACCATGAAATGGATTGATACTCACGCCCACGTTTACTTGCCACAGTTCGAAGAAGATCAGCAAGAGTGGATTTCACGGGCAAAAGAAGCGGGTTTGGAGAAAATCTATCTGCCCAATATTGACCTTGAAAGTGTTTCTTTAATTAACGCCCTTTGTGAAAAAGACCCATCGTTTTTTATTCCAATGATGGGCCTGCACCCATGTGATGTGAAAGAAAATTACAAAGAAGTATTGACAGAAATGCGCGCAGCATTCAACCACCAGAGCTTCGTTGCAGTGGGTGAAATTGGGATTGATCTTTATTGGGATAAAACCACTTTACCAATTCAGATCGCAGCTTTTAAAGAACAAGTGAATTGGTCTATTGAATTGGATTTGCCATTTGTCATTCATGCAAGAGATTCATTCGATGAAATTTTCGAAGTACTAGACACCTATAATCCAAACGAATTGAAGGGGATATTTCATTGCTTTACAGGCACTGCAGAGCAAGCCAATAAAATCATGTCTTATGGTGGTTTCATGATAGGAATTGGGGGTGTAATTACATACGACAAAGCCAAACTTGACGAGGTAGTGAAGGACATTCCGTTGGACTATTTGGTGTTAGAAACCGATAGTCCATTCCTAACACCAAAGCCTTATCGCGGTAAGCGAAATGAAAGTAGCTACATCCCCATTATCGGAGCGCGTGTGGCAGAAGCAAAAGGATTATCTTTGAACACCATTGCTGAGCAAACAACTGCAAACGCATTGCGCATATTCCGCCAAAACGGATAACCAACAACACACATTATTTTGTCTAAGACATTACTCATCTATACAGGCGGAACGATAGGTATGATGGAAGATCCATCTACTGGAAGTCTCATTCCCCTCAATTTTAGGGAATTGGTCAACTACATTCCAGAACTTCGTCGATTCAGCTCAAGTCTTGAAGTAGTTGCATTTGACAATCCAATCGATAGTTCCGATGTGAACATTTCAACTTGGTTGAAAATTGCTCAAACCATAGAAGACAACTATGATGCATATTCGGGCTTTGTAGTTCTTCATGGAACCGATACTATGGCGTATAGTGCTTCAGCCTTGAGTTTTATGTTAGAGAACTTGAGCAAGCCTGTCATCTTTACCGGTAGCCAATTGCCTATTGGTAAATTGAGAACGGATGGCAAGGAGAATTTGATTACTGCTATAGAGATTGCTACTACAAGAAGAAACGGTGAACCTGTTTTGCAGGAAGTAGCTATTCTTTTTGATTCAAAATTGATGCGTGGAAATCGAACGCATAAATACAGCACAGAAAATTTCGATGCGTTTTCTTCAGCTAATTATGATGAATTAGCGGAAATAGGCATACATATTATTTACAATTATAAAAGCTTGCTTCGCCCGAAAGAAGGGGGATTGAAGATTCATAAGAAATTTGACGATTCCGTTGGAATATTAAAAATCTTCCCAGGGATGAGCACCAAGTTTGCACATGCAGTGCTCAATGCGCCGGGCCTGAAAGCCATTATTTTAGAAACATATGGAAGTGGCAATGCTCCTAAGGATCCCGCTTTGATTGAACAATTATCTGAGGCAATTTCGCGCGACCTCGTTATTCTAAACGTTACTCAGTGTAGCAAAGGATTTGTAGAACAAGGCTTGTACGAAACGTCAGCTGCACTTCAAAAATTGGGAGTTATAGGGGGAGCGGACATGACAACAGAAGCAGCGCTAACAAAATTGATGTTCTTATTGGGTCAAGGCTACAATGGAAATGAACTTCGTAAAGAACTTTCGAATTCACTTCGTGGAGAGTTGACATCATACTTAGCACTAGGAGTTCAACCAGTGTGATAACAATCACACACTAGGCTTTGTAAGCCCACTAATTTTGCAGTCAAATAAGACTCACTATGGAAATTCTCGGTTATGCAGCATCTCTCCTTATCGGCATATCACTCGGCCTCATCGGCGGAGGTGGTTCTATATTGACCGTACCTGTGCTCGTGTATTTATTTCATGTTGAGCCAGTATTAGCAACAGCTTATTCGTTATTCATTGTAGGTATAACAAGCGCTGCAGGAGCATTTCCGAAATATAAACAAGGAGAAATCAATCTTAAAACAGCCATCATATTTGGTATACCATCCATAGCAGCGGTTTATGCCACACGTGCATTTATCGTTCCTGCAATTCCAGCAGAAATAGGAACCATTGGAAATTATGTTGTGACTAAAAGCATTTTAATGATGCTGCTATTTGCAGTTCTTATGGTAGCTGCGTCCTTTTCTATGATACGTAGTAAAAAGAAAACGGAAGAGAAAGAAGAGGTTCAAGTGTTTAATTATCCAATGATCATTCTCGAAGGTGCCTTGGTTGGAACGTTGACAGGACTGGTAGGTGCAGGTGGTGGTTTTCTAATCATTCCAGCACTTGTTATGCTAAGCAAACTACCGATGAAACAAGCTATTGGTACATCATTATTAATCATTGCAGCTAAGTCATTGATTGGTTTTACTGGTGACTTGGGAAAACAAGTCATGGATTGGCAGTTGCTGATTACCGTGAGTTTGCTTGCAATCGTCGGTATTTTCGTTGGTAATACTTTGAGTAAAAAGATTGCTGCTGACAAATTGAAAAAGGGTTTCGGTTGGTTTGTGCTAGTCATGGGTGTTTATATCATTGCCTCAGAATTATTCAATTAATCAAGACCAAACATCTCTTTAAAAGCCCTCCATTCACTCGAACAGAATTCGAATGAGTGGAGGGCTTTTATCACAAAGTATAATGTCCTTTGAAGGTAAAGATTTATACTTCAAAAATCAGGACTCAAAACAAAAAAAGCTCTAAAAACTGTATTTCAGCATTATTTTTCTACATTCGCCATGCCTACAAAGTCAGCACAAATGATGGCGATTGTTTTAGCTATTCCTGCAAATAGCACGTTAAATAAATGAACTACATTTCAGGCTAGAATTAATAACTAAGATATGCTCAAACGAATCCTATACATAGAGGATGATCCGGTAACGGCTATGCTTTTCAAAATGATTATTCGCAAAAACGAATTTAGCGAGACCGTTGATGTGTGCGAAGACG
>JBIIBU010000148.1:0-5008 GCA_044239235.1 Flavobacteriales bacterium | reverse complement strand
CACCGAGCGCAATGAAGTTGTACAAACTCCACCTCCTCTCAAACTTGTAAATAATCAACATCTCGAAAACCGCTACCAACAAGCCATTCAGCGCCATCAACCATCCAATCTGAATCTCTGATAAATGCGCAACGTCTTTGTAATACAAAGGCATCGTGGAGAAAAACTGGAAGAAGGCTATCGCATAGAGCGACGCCATGGGTAAGAATATCAAAAACCAATTGTCTTTGTAAGGCGACGATAATGCCGATCCATCGGCCTGCGCTTTCGGATGGGCTGATTCGGTATTCTTCTTTTTTACAAAAAGCAAAAGAATAACTACCGCTCCCAATGAACTTATCCCATCAGCCCAGAAAATCCATTGATAACTGATCGACGCCAAGAATCCTCCCAACGCTGGACCAATAGAAAAGCCAAGATTGATTGCGAGCCTGTTTAAAGTAATCGCACGTGTGTATGTCTCCGGAGTGCTGTAAAATGACATCGCGGCCATATTGGCCGGTCTAAACGCTTCACCCATGGCGCTGAGCACGAACATGGCAACGCAAAGCATGTAGTATTCGCGAATGAAGCCTACAGCAATAAAAAGCGTTCCTCCCGCGAGCAGGGAGAATACCATGATGGGATAATAACCTAATTTATCAATGAGTCGCCCACCGAAGAATACTCCTACGAGGGTGCCGGCTCCGAATAGAGCCATGACAAGACCTACTTGAGAAAGAGAAAAATGTAATTCGTCTTTGAGATAAACCGCCAAGAAGAAGACCACCATGGTGCCGCTTCTGTTGATCAATTGAGTCAGAGAAAGCAGCCAAACCGTTGCCGGGAGGCCGCCAAATGCATTGCGAAACAAAGTTATCAAGGCGGCCATCGGGGGGTATCTTCTATTTTATGTCACAATCTCCTGCCAATTAGATTGATGAACTCTTTTCTTGTTTTTTCGCTTTCCAAAAATACACCACTGAAAGCGCTTGTAGTGGTTTGAGAGTTTTGTTTTTGAACGCCTCTCATCTGCATACAAAGGTGTTGACATTCAATAACGACAGCCACACCTGCGGGATTGAGCGTGCTTTGAATACAATCGCGAATTTCAATGGTCAAACGTTCTTGCACTTGCAAACGACGAGCGAACACATCAACAACACGTGGTATTTTGCTCAAACCTACAATTTTTCCATTTGGAATATACGCCACGTGCGCTTTTCCGAAAAAAGGCAACATGTGATGCTCACACATACTATATACCTCGATGTCTTTTACAAAGACCATCTCACTGTATTACTCATCAAAAATAGCCGAGCGAAGCAATTCCACAGGATCTTGCTCATAGCCCTGTGTAAGAAAGCCATAAGCTTTAGCCACTCGCTCAGGAGTTTTAAGCAATCCTTGACGCATTTGATCTTCTCCAATTTGTCCTAAGATTGTTTCTACTGCTGAAGCAATCTTCAATTGACCTTGTGATAACTCTTCTTTTAATTCGCTCATTGTTGTTGTTTATTCTCCCCCGAAATATTCTACGAGGTTGTTTTCTGTTTCGTAAAGCTTAACGCAATGTAGTTTGCATCCTTTTGCGCTAATTGGACCTTCAATTTGTTCCCAAATCGCGATGGCTAGGTTTTCAGTAGAAGACATAATACCTTGCATGAAATCCACATCGAGGTTCAAATTCTTATGGTCAAGCTTGTCAACAACAAGAGGGCCTAGAAGTTCACTAAGTACCTTCAAATCCATACAGTATCCCGTTTCTGGATTAGGCTCACCCTTCACCGTAACGAACAAATCATAATTATGTCCATGCCAATTCGGATTTGCGCACTTACCAAAGATTTCAAGGTTCTTAGCATCGGTCCAAGCATCGTTGGAAAGCTTGTGAGCGGCATTGAATCTCTCTCTACGGGTCAAATAAACAATTTTAGACATCTTATAAAATTTGGGAGGCAAAGATACATTCACTCTTCGAATACCGAGTAACTTGCACCCCAATAAAAGTCAAATTGCAATGATAGTTGTAACAGGAGCCGCAGGTTTTATTTCGAGTTGCCTTGTCACTCGCCTCAACGAAGATCGTTTTTACGACCTCATTTTGGTCGACGACTTCTCACATCCTGAGCGAGTTAAGAACTACGAAGGCAAGCGCTATTCGGCACTTGTAGACCGAAAAGACTTTGCACAGTGGCTCATAGACAATGAAGAGCAAGTGGATTTTGTTTTTCACCTTGGTGCAAGAACAGACACCACCGAATTCAACAAAGCGATTTTCGACGAGTTAAACCTCAATTATTCCAAAGAAATCTGGAATATCTGCACAGAAAAAGCGATTCCACTCGTTTACGCATCTTCCGCTGCCACCTACGGCGACGGCGCTCTTGGCTACAAAGACGATCATTCAATCATTCCTCAATTGAAGCCGTTGAACCCATATGGAGAGTCAAAAAATGACTTTGATAAATGGGTATTGCTTCAAGAAAAAGGTCCATTCTTCTGGGCTGGATTGAAGTTCTTCAACGTTTATGGACCGAATGAATACCACAAAGGCCGCATGGCATCAGTGGTTATGCATGCATTCCATCAAATCACTAAGACCGGCGGAATGAAGCTTTTCCGCTCACACCGTCCCGACTTCACCGATGGTGGACAAATGCGCGACTTCATCTATGTAAAGGATTTAGTGAATGTCTGTGTATTCCTAATGCATCACAGAAAGAATTCAGGCATCTACAACTTAGGTTCCGGCAAAGCGCGTCCGTTCATTGATTTGGCGACATCTACATTCCAAGCCATGGGCAAAGAAGCTAATGTAGAATTCATCGACACCCCAATCGATATCCGCGACAAGTATCAGTACTTCACCGAAGCCGACATGAACAAACTAATCTCAATCGGTTACACAACACCCTTCCACACGCTAGAAGAAGGAATCACGGATTACGTGCAGAATTATCTGCTTCAAGGGGAGAAGATCTACTGAGGAAATGGATGATGGATGTGCCCTTCGGGCATGGATGAGGGATGATGGATGAAGGAATTAAAAACAGTCCTTCACGGGACCACCCCTCGACTACGTATTGCCTCGCCTGGCGGCTCACCAATACTACGCTCGGGGACCCTGGCTTTTTCTATATGGGGAATTTGGATGTTGGAAAGAAAAAAACTTTGTTTTTTTCTTTCCAACATCCAAACAATATTTTGTGCGTGAAACCGGGTCATCGAGCGTCGGGAGCGAAGCGATCATCGTCGAGGCGCTGCCCTGAGCCTGTCGAATGGGGGCGGTGCAATGAATGACTGTTTTTTTAATACATCAAAAGTCAACCATCAAACCTCAAACATTTCTTCACACTTCCTGCAGGTACTCAGCGATCGCCCCCTCCTTCAGCGCATACGCCGAGTGATACATCTTGTTGAAGCTTTGTAGTTCTAGCACATATTTCACCATATAGCTCGCAAGCGGCATGTATTCCGCACGCACGGATGGAATGGCTTTGTGCTTTAATCGCTCTGCATATGTTGATCCCATCAACCATTGGTGAATCGATGGAAATGCATCCATTGGAATCTCATTGCACAATTCAAAATGCGCTGTATTCAATTGCTTGGAATTGTATTGATACATAGCAGTGAGCGTATCAAAAGAACCGCTGCTGCCCACAATCCATTGACATGGGTGCTCGGCCAATGCAGCTTTCAAATCCACGAATTCTCTCTCTAATATTTTGCGCAGACGACCAACTTCATCGTGATTAATTCTATCCGATGGATTAATCTTTTCGTGCAGTCGGCTCACACCAAGGAGGTAACTTTTCTTCCAAAAAATGGTGGAGTTATTTGCAATAATAAACTCCGTACTTCCACCACCAATATCCATAATCAAGGCTGGAGAGTCGCCCAAATCAATAGTTTGGCGAATGCCTTTCCAGATTAATTCTGCTTCTTTTTGTCCATCGATAACATCAATAGAAATTCCAGTTTGCTCTTTGGCTACTTTGACAAAATCATTTCCATTCTCGGCTTCGCGCACTGCAGAAGTAGCAAAGGCAAAAGCTTTTGACACTTCAAAATTGCGCATATTATTCGCATGACAATGCAATGCATCAAGACCGCGAATGAATCGAGAAGGCACGATGGTTTTCTTCTCAAAACCGCCCGCACCAAGCTTTACCGGAATTTTATTTTCGAATAGAACAGACCACACATTATCTTCAGTGACCTCGGCAACGAGCAAATTAAATGTGTTCGTTCCACAGTCAATGATTCCTACTCTGATTGGAGGAGCCTTGCGCTCTACCATCTCCTCTACCCCTTGTATTTCATCCATTTCCAAAGCTCTTTATATGTTGCTTTCTTGCCATACATTAAAATTCCAACGCGATAAATCCTTGCTGCAAACCATACTGTTCCTATAAATGTAGCTGTTAATAAGACTACTGAAAGTATCAATTGCCATACATTACTTGCGTTCCATCCCATAGCTGTTTTCACCATCATCACTACAGGTGATGTCAATGGGAAAATACCGAATATCGTTCCCGCTGGACCTTCCGGATTTTGCCAAAGGAATTCAGAAACGATGAATCCAAAAATCAATGGAATCGTTACCACAGGCATGAATTGTTGTGTGTCTGCATCTTGATCGACAGCCGCGCCAATTGCCGCAAATAAAGAAGCGTACAACAAGAAACCACCGATGAAATAGAATATGAAGGCGAAGATCAATTGCAACCAAGGAATACCCAGAATGAATCTGAACTCTTCGCTATTGGCCAATGCGCTCATTTGTCCGCCAACCTGCGCAGCACCCGCCATTTCTCCGTTTAAGTTCCCAGGCATTTCCATGCTTGACCCCACAAACAACATCACAGCAGCGTAGGCTATTCCAGAGAATATAATCCAGAGTAAAAATTGAGTTAGACCTACTAGTCCGATACCAATCACCTTACCCATCATCAATTGGAATGGACTCACAGAAGAGACAATTACTTCGATAATGCGGTTTGTTTTTTCTTCGATAACA
>JBIIBU010000133.1:0-5329 GCA_044239235.1 Flavobacteriales bacterium | reverse complement strand
GATTATTCATTTTTACTATAAGGATGTGCATCTTATCCCCCTTCGCTTCATTTCTTTCTTCAAAGAGGAAGTCCCTTAACACTCTTTTAGAGGCTTTAACAGGTTGGTGCAATTTTCCATTCTTATCTTAGCCTCATCCAAACATAACCTCTATGTCAAAGATTCTTCTCTCTAAATTTGTTTTGATTTTGTCTTGTATGCTTTTCTCTTTTGTTGCATTTGCGCAAACAAAAGCGAAAATCCATATCAAAAAAGAAATTAACGGAGAAACAATTGAAGAGATTAAAGAGATCGATTTGGCGAATGGCCAAGATCTTTCTCAAATTCTCAAAGAATTGGGTGTTGTCGACGAGCTAGGACAACTTTTACCAGGTCAAGAATTTCAAATTAATATTGAGAAATCGAACCAAGAAGGAGAAAACAGTTCTTTTGATTTGAACTATTTCCCGGAAATGAATTTTCCATTTGCTCAAGGATGGGATATGCCCGAAATGGAACCTCAGGCATATTTAGGTGTAATGTTGATAGGAAGAAATGGCAGCAAAAACGTTGTAGAAATTTCAGAAGTAATAAAGGGAACTGCTGCAGCTGACGCTGAATTACAGCTTGGAGATCAAATTCTCAAAATAGACGAAATCGAAATCACAAGTATTGAAGACGTAATCAATTACATACATCAGAAAGAGCCAGGTACTGAAGTTAAGTTGACTATTCTTAGAGATGGAAAAAAGAAAACAAAGAAAATCATCTTAGGAGAAAGAGAAGAAGGAATAATCATGTTTAACCCAAACATGGAAAATGGAGAAATGCAAACTTTTCAATTACCAAACTTCGATTATTTTTTCGACGGCGATTCAATAACCATTATTTGTCCTGATAAGAACCTTTGTGATTCAATGAAAATTTGCCAACCCTTTACTTGGGAAGGAGAAGGTTTTCTAAATGAAGAAACTCCCTTCTTGGGTGTTACACCAGGAGGACTTTGTTATCAAACAGGAGTTCTGATTGGCTCGGTACTTCCTGGTTCAACAGCTGAAGAAATTGGTCTAATCGAAAGCGATATTATTAAAGAAATTAACGGTGTAGAAATTATCAGTTTCGATCAAATGAAAGAAACAATCTGCAAACAGAAGGTTGGAGAGGATATTAAAGTGACCGTTGAACGTGATGGCAAGACAAAGACATTTGAGGGCAAACTAGGATCAAAAGCGAGCAGTACAAAAGACGATTTCAGAATTTTCCACGACTATCAAGGAATGGACGAATTTGGAAATTACAACTACAATTTCGAATTCGATATGGACGAAGAAGATATCGAACAAAACATGGAGGAATTGCTTCGTCAACTTGAAGAACAAGAGCAGTTCATACTTTCAGAAAAGGATCGTCTTCAAGAGCAGCTAAACGAATTGAGAGACGGAAATACAGAAAATATTTCTAAGACCATCGACATTGTTGAGATTAGTGCTGAGGAAGCAAGCGCTGTGAACACCAATGCAAGTCCTAAATTGAGCATAGACAACACATTGAAATTTGAAACGATTACATTCTTTACTAATCCAAATAGTGGAGTTGTCAATTTAAGCTTCAGATTATCCGAGTTTAGCGAATTTACAGTGGTAGTTTTTGATGCATATGGTCATCAAGTATTCTATGAGATGCATACTGGATTCAATGAATACGATAGTTCAATTGATCTTTCAGCATATCCAGCAGGTTCCTATTTCCTTCAAATTTCACAGAATAATAAATACTTCTCAAGGAGAATTGCAAAAGGATAATTTTTTTTCTGAGTAAAACAATATTCTAAAAAAGCATTGGTTAACCAATACAGAAACCGATGCAAGGAAAATGTGGTTGCCGCTAAAACTCAATTGAACGCTCTGGTGCTTTCAAAGGGAGAGGCAGGCAGTATCAGGGAATCAAAAGAACGTTTTTGGTGGTGACCGCACCGCATCGGATTATCTTCTTCCTAAGAATTTCATATCGAGATTCATTTCTTCAACAGCCTTCAAAAAAGAATCGTGCGCTCTTACAGCGAGCAAAAATTCTACTTCGCCCCTATCTTCAAAAGTGGCATTCAATTTTTCGAAATCTAAATCCTTAAGCAACTTCATCACATTCGGCATTTGCTCATAAGAGAAATTGACTTTAAAATGATCCTTAACTGGCTTTTCAACTATCGTTGCGGCCTCTATTGCCAATTTGGATGCGGTCTTATAAGCATCTATCAATCCGCCGGTACCTAGTTTGGTTCCACCATAATAACGAACTACAGCAATAAGAATATTGGTGAGATCAAAAGATTGAATCTGTCCGAAAATTGGTTTTCCTGCAGTGCCGCTTGGTTCTCCATCGTCATTAATACGATATCGTGTTTTCTCAAAACCAAGGCGCCAAGCATAGCAAACATGAGTCGCATTGTGGTTTTCTTTCCACAATTGATCAATCAACTGTTTAACTTCTTCTTCTGAATTTACCGGATAAGCATAGCTCAGATGCCGACTTCCTAATACTCTATATTGAGCTTCTGAGGCGGCTTCTATTGTTTTGTACGAATGAATTTCCTCACTCAAAATAGACCGATTAAGAAATAGGATTGAGCATCACACTGAAGACAGTGATTGAATTCGGATCTCTTTCGAAATAGAGTTTGTCCATTGCGCTTAGAATATTCTTTGCACGGAAATAAGATGTATGTAGCAAGTTCTCTCCTTTCAAGCTCCATTGAATCGTGTAACTGCTTTCAGCCTCCTTGTAATTCTTTACATAATCAAGCATTTCTTTTAATGCCTCAATTTTAGAAGAGCCCTCTACGGTGTGAAACAAGAAGCTTTGATTGTGACGCGAATTGGCAGTTATTAAGCGCAGGAGAACAGAGCGCGCTCCTTCCTCAAAATTAAATATCAGGCTGTTCTGCCCTAAACCGATATACTTACCAATCTCACCTTGGAGATTAGCAATTTCAATGTTTTTATCAAGCGTCATAATAGTAATGAAAGGATATCAAAAGTAGTGATTTACTAATGATCTAGCTTCTGAAAATCAGAGTTATTGCTCACGTATTCTGGAATCATGCTTTTTAACTTTGATACAATCCTCTCGTTATTCTGAATTTCAAAAAGATTGATTAATTCAGAAACATCATTGCTTACAGAATCATGCAAATAACTGCGAACTTGTGCGATTACAATTTTCGGATGATGCGTTGGAACTGTATTTTCTTTTTGGCTTAGCACTTCTTCAAATAGCTTTTCACCAGGTCGCAAACCCGTGAATTTGATTTCAATATCTTTTCCTAATTCAAGACCCGATAGCTTAATCATATTGGTTGCAAGGTCAACAATCTTGACACTTTCTCCCATATCAAAAGCGAAAATCTCTCCTCCATTCCCCATTGCACCAGCTTCCAAAACCAATTGAACAGCCTCTGGAATCGTCATAAAAAACCGAGTTACTTCTGGGTGCGTAACAGTGAGCGGTCCACCTGCTTCAATTTGTTTTTTAAAAGTTGGAATTACAGAGCCATTACTTCCAAGTACATTTCCAAATCGCGTGGTGATATAATTAGTTTTCGAAACTTCATTCTTAGATTGTACATACATCTCTCCTACTCGCTTGGTTGCACCCATTACGCTAGTCGGGTTAACAGCTTTATCTGTGCTTATTAAAACAAAAGTTTCAATTTGAAATTCGTCAGAAAGGTCCGATAAATTCTTGGTGCCCATAACATTTGCAAGCACAGCCTCACTCGGATTATTTTCCATCAAAGGCACGTGCTTGTAGGCAGCAGCATGAAAAACAATCTGCGGCTTGAAATAATCCATCATGCGCTTCATACGATCATATTGGCGAACATCACCTATAATCGTTTCGCAAACATGATCTCGATCATTTTCTTTGATTTCATTTTCAAGCTCAAACAAAGGAGTTTCTGCTTGATCGAGCATGATCAATTTGGATGGGCCATAACCTAAAACTTGGCGAACTAGCTCGCTTCCGATACTACCAGCGGCACCACTAATAAGTACACGCTTTCCTTTTATTTGATTGGCCACTGGAGTACTATCCAATTTGATAGTATCGCGTCCAAGTAAATCTTCAATCTTAATATCTCGGATTTGTTTTACACTAAGCTCTCCACCTATCCATTGTGTAGCTGGAGGAAGCTGACTCACTTTAACACCTGACTCTAATGCATCCTTAATGAGTTGTGCCTTTCTTGTGGCAGACAACCCTGGAGTTGCAAGGATAATCTCATCAATTTTTTGCAGCGACAGAATCTCCTTCATCTTATCAGAATGGTAAATATCTGCGCCTTCCATTTTTTTGCCGCTTTTTGATTTATCATCATCGATAAATGCGACAACTTCTGTACCCGAAGATTTATCTCTATCAATTGTTCTTTTGGTAATGTATCCACCTTCACCCGCTCCAAAAATGAGAACTCTGCGATTCACCTTCGCCGGAGTTTTCAATTCCAGATAGAGCACCTTTACCGCGATCCTGCTCACAATCATAAAGAATAAGGTGAGCAAATAATCAACAATAATTATGGATATAGGAAGAAAATATTGATGATCAAAAAAGTGGAATCGGATCTTATTTGCCGCTACAAAAGCAAGCGATCCTAATGTGATAACAGTGAATATTCGAAGCGCATCTTGAGTTGAGGTGTATCGAATTATACCCGCATATGTTTTCCCAATAAAGAATGAAACAGCTCTAATAATAAAGAAAGGCAACAAAAATGCTTGGGCAATTTGTATTTCATTCAAGGGAGGATGAAATTCAAATCGAATAAGATATGCTATGATTAACGAGAAAAAACAACCCCCGAGATCGATCATAAAAATGATCCATCTGGGGGTATTTCTTGTTGGCAATATCTTCATATAGATTCGCTACTAGCAAGCTTCAACAACGATAGCACTAGCGCCACCGCCACCATTGCAAATACCAGCGCCGCCGATTTTTGCATTATTTTGTTTTAGAATATGAATCAATGAAACGATAATACGAGCTCCGCTGCATCCAAGAGGGTGTCCCAAAGAAACAGCACCACCATTTACGTTAACTCGAGCAGGATCAAGATTCATCTTTTGTGTATTCACGATTCCAACCACAGAAAAGGCTTCATTCAACTCTACAAACTCAAGATCAGCGAGAGTCAAACCTGCTTTAGCAGCAGCTTTTGGTAAAGCCAAAGAAGGAGTTGTAGTAAACCATTCTGGAGCTTGCTCCGCATCTGCATATCCGCGGATTTTAGCTATTGGAGTTAATCCAA
The DNA here is from genome assembly GCA_044239235.1 of Flavobacteriales bacterium. Classification (GTDB taxonomy): domain Bacteria; phylum Bacteroidota; class Bacteroidia; order Flavobacteriales_D; family Sanyastnellaceae; genus JAIXWP01. The sequence continues at coordinate 42 of JBIIBU010000133.1, read as the reverse complement.
GAGCTTCCATTTTTTCTTTGCTCATAAGAACGAGAGCTGCAG
>JBIIBU010000132.1:0-5339 GCA_044239235.1 Flavobacteriales bacterium | reverse complement strand
GGGGAATGGGGAATGGGGAATGGGGAGAATGAGGTCTGGGAGTCGAAATAGTTATTCGAATATATTCTCGGGATAATTTGGTACACCTCGTTTTTCGAATTTATTCTTCGTTATGCATCTCTGTTGTTAAGCAAAATTTTATTCTCGTTTTCTAAGGCTGTTGATTTGATGAAAATCTAATTTTATGAATAAGTCAAATCCTCTTGAAGAACTTTCTCTACAATTAGCCATTAATTGTAAAAAGTATAGCGAATTACTTGATGAGCAAAAGCAATATAGCCAATCAGATCAATTTCAAAGATGTTCTTCCTCAATTGGCGCGAACATAGCGGAGGCTCAGCGTGCTGCAAGTCGGAAGGATTTTGTAAATAAATTGAGAATTGCTTCAAAGGAGCTTTCGGAAACAAAATATTGGCTTCATTTATTTAAGGCAATTGAAAGTTATCCAGAGACAAGTGAACTAATCAAACAGACAATTGAGATTGAATATATACTAAACACTTCAATTGCAACAGCCATCCGAAACGGCAAGAAGAAATAAAACAAACACTCTCTCATTTCCCCATTCTCCCATTTCCCCATTCTCCCATTTCCCCATTCTCCCATTTCCCCATTCTCCCATTTCCCCATTCTCCCATTTCCCCATTTTCCCATTATCTTCGCCCCCTCATGCAAAACACCGACGACAAACTCAAAAAAGTAATTGCTCACGCCAAAGAATACGGATTTGTATTTCCTTCGAGCGAAATTTATGATGGACTTTCTGCTACATACGATTACGGTCAGTATGGCTCGGAGTTGAAAGCCAATATCAAAAACTACTGGTGGACCGCGATGACGCGTATGCATCAGAACATCGTAGGTATCGATGCTGCGATCTTCATGCACCCTACCACCTGGAAGGCCAGCGGACATGTGGATGCGTTCAACGACCCGTTGATTGACAATAAAGACTCTAAAAAAAGATATCGCGCCGACGTTCTTCTTGAAGATTACATCAAGAAAATCGATGCGAAAATTGATAAAGACATCGAAAAAGCAAAAGCCAAATTCGGCGATGCTTTTGATGAAACTCAATTCCGCGCTACCAACCCTAACGTTCTCCGCAATCAAGAGAAAATCAATGCGGTGGAAGGCAAGATGAAAGCTGCTCTTGAAAACAGCGACCTAGAGGGTCTTAAAGCACTTATTGAAGAATGTGAAATCGCATGTCCTGAAAGCGGAAGCCGCAACTGGACTGAAGTTCGCCAATTCAATTTGATGTTCAAAACAGAAATGGGCGCAGTGTCTGGCGACGCGGGTATCATTTACCTGCGTCCTGAAACAGCGCAGGGTATTTTCGTCAACTTCCTTAACGTACAGAAAAGTGGCCGCATGAAATTGCCATTCGGTATTGCACAAATTGGTAAGGCTTTCCGTAACGAAATCATCGCTCGGCAATTCATTTTCCGCATGCGTGAATTCGAACAAATGGAGATGCAATTCTTTGTGAAACCAGGCACCGAAATGGAGTGGTATAACTACTGGAAAGACACCCGCATCAAATGGCACAGTGCTCTTGGAATGGGTACAGAAAATTATAAATTTCATGATCACCTTAAGCTAGCTCACTACGCTAATGCGGCTTGCGACATTGAATTCAATTTCCCAATGGGCTTCAAAGAATTAGAAGGAATTCACTCGCGTACAGATTTTGACCTTTCTTCTCACGAGAAATTCAGTGGTAAAAAACTTCGCTACTTCGATCCAGAAACCAACGAAAGTTTTGTGCCTTACGTAATTGAAACGTCTATCGGTCTCGATCGTATGTTCCTTGCTACACTAAGCTGTGCATATGAAGAAGAAAAATTGGAAGACGGTTCTGAGCGTGTAGTCCTCAAAATTCACCCGGCTCTTGCTCCAGTGAAAGTGGCTATTCTTCCTTTGGTGAAAAAAGATGGTCTTCCTGAAATGGCGCAAAAAATCGTTGATTCGTTGAAACTTGACTTCAATCTTCAATACGACGACAAAGACGCCGTAGGCCGCCGCTACCGCAGACAAGATGCAATAGGCACTCCTTTCTGCATCACAGTAGACTACGATACAATTCGAGATCACACCGTTACTATTCGCGAACGCGATAGCATGAAACAAGAGCGTGTAAACATCTCTGAATTACACAAAATAATTCAAGATAAAACGTCACTTCGCAACCTGCTCCAAGGATAACGGTAGTAGGTAATAAGTAGTAGGTATTAAGTAATTTGAAAGAAGATATGTATCAAATCGATGGACGCAATTTCTCCGGCAAAACAGTTCTCATACGTGTGGACTTCAACGTGCCTTTGAACGATAAATTCGAAGTAACTGACGACACTCGTATTCGTGCAGCTGCGAAGACAATTAAAAAAATCATCGCTGATGGTGGTCGCGCTGTGTTGATGTCGCACCTAGGTCGCCCGAAAGGCGGTCCTGAAGATAAGTTCTCCTTGCGTCACATCGTTGGCAACGTATCTTCTGTACTTGGCGTTCCTGTAGCATTTGCTGAAGACTGTATTGGAGACAAAGCGAAGGCAGTCATTCATAACATGAAAAATGGTGATGTGGCTCTTTTAGAAAACTTACGTTTCTATAAAGAAGAAGAAGCGGGCGATGAGTTCTTCGCTGGACAGATTGCAGAATTGGGTGATGTATATGTGAATGATGCATTCGGAACAGCGCACAGAGCGCATGCTTCTACAGCTATCATCGCGCGTTTTTTCCCGACCGATCGTTTGTTCGGTTATTTGATGGAAGATGAGGTACAAAACATCGAAAAAGTACTTCATGGCGACAATAAACCCGTTACTGCAATCATTGGTGGCAGTAAGGTTTCAAGCAAAATTGCAATTATTGAAAATCTACTTGCTCGTGTTGATCATTTGATCATTGGCGGTGGCATGGCCTATACTTTTTTCAAGGCAATGGGTGGAAAAACAGGTAGCTCTCTTGTAGAAGACGACAACCTCGATATCGCTCGCGACTTGGTTAAAAAAGCAGATGAGCGCGGTGTGAAAATTCACCTTCCTGTTGACTCTGTTATCGCCGATAAATTTTCTAACGACGCTAATATCCAAACAACCAATAGCAATGAAATTCCTGATGGCTGGATGGGATTAGATATTGCTGAAAAAGCAATCGCTTCTTTCACCGGGGTCATTCTCGCTTCAAAAACCATTCTTTGGAACGGTCCAATGGGTGTTTTTGAAATGTCGAATTTTGCAGGCGGAACAATTGGTATTGCTAACGCACTAGTAAAAGCTACTGAAAACGGAGCTTTCACACTTGTGGGCGGCGGTGATAGCGTGGCTGCAATCAACCAGTTTGGACTCGCTGAAAAAGTGAGTTACGTCAGCACTGGCGGCGGTGCTATGCTCGAGAGTCTTGAGGGCATTGAATTACCTGGTATTGCGGCTATTCGTAGCTAGTTGTTTTATAATAGATTGTTAAAGTAATTGTCTGTCGATTTTTTGTGTATTTTAGGCCACCTTTTAAAAAGTTAACCTTTTCCGCATCATCTGATGGACTCAACCTTACGTTTTACTGCTTGTAAGAACTGCCTTACCATTGCAATTCTTTTCCTTTTCGCTGCTCTAAATACAGAGGCACAAACGTTTTCAAACAACACAGTTGAAACATGTAACACTTGGGATTCCGGAAATCAATACACCGGCTTCCAAAGAGAAATCAACGTCACTGGTGTGCCCACACTAGAGTCCTACGAACTTTGCGGTGAGCTCACAGGCACAGCTTTACGTCAAGTCAATGTACACTTAGGGGAAGCTGCATGTCGCGCCAATCTTACATCATGGAGTGCGCGCATCATTTCTCCAAGCGGCACAATTATTCAGCTTTTCACCAACTTTGCTACGAGTACAAGCAACCTATGGTGCGATATTTCTTTCCGTGATGATCCAAGCTTGGAGCGCGTAAAAGATTATTCTTCCACATTCCAAAATAACTACCAACCATTCAGCATCGGCTACTACCGCACTGAAACTGCGAATGCCTACGATGCTGTGCTAGGCGAAGATCCAAACGGTACTTGGTTATTTCAAATTCAAGAAAACGGAACTTTCGAGATTCAATTTCAATCTGTTGAGCTTGTGTTCGGAACACCAATAACCACGTTTGACGGAACTTCTAACGCCAACAACTCGTGCAGCGGTGCGTATTGCATCGACAGTTTCAATCCTGTTATTGGATCAATCAACGGATACTCTCAAAACGATCCTTTCTACCCTGCTAGCCCAATTGGTGGTTGCACATGGAACGCTGCAAATAACAATAGCGCTTGGTTTTCATTTATTCCAACTTCTACAACTGCATACATTACTTTGAGCGGAACTCTTAATACTACAGGCGCAGGAACCTATGATATTCAGCCCATTATAGTGCAGGCACCGAATACTTGTTCGGTACCCACGGTCGTGCCCACAGGAGGATGTCCCGCCGGTACAATTAATAACCAAGCGTACACACTTACACAAGGAGGGGGCTCGTTTACTCCTTATTTCAATGGTATCAGCGCCAATTGTGAATTCAATTTATCTGGACTCATACCCAATCAAGAATACTATTTCTACATTGATGGGAATGGAAATGCCTGTTCCAATTTCTATATTGAAATAACTGGAAATACGGTCGATTGCACACCAAATGGTCTGATCGTAGACCCAACATTTTCTGCCGTGGCCGCAGTATGCCAGGGCAGTGCAGGACCAACCTTGCCAACCACTTCATTAAATGGAGTATCCGGAACATGGTCTCCATCTGCCACTGTTAACACCGCCAATGCCGGCACATTCAACTACACATTCACTCCTGGTCAAGGCGTTTGTGCGTCTGTTTATCAACAAACAGTTGTCGTGACCGCGCAGCCAACGGCTAGCGTTGCCACTACCAACAACCTCACCCAACTCAATTGCACAACCACCTCACTTACACTTACCGCTTCCGGTGGCACCTCGTACACTTGGGGAAATGGCCTTGGCACTAACCCCGCAATCACAGTCACTACTCCCGGTTCTTATTCAGTAACCGTTTCAAATGGTGGGGTTTGTAATGCTGTTCAAAACGTAATTATCACAAGCAATACAACTCCTCCTACCGCAGGAATCACCAACCAATCAGGCTTTACACAGCTCGATTGTAATAATTCATCGGTAAGCTTGTTGGCCACAGGAGGCGGAACATACAGCTGGAACAACGGACTTGGTTCTACTGCCGCTGCCACAGCCACCGCCGCAAACACATACACCGTTACCGTTACAGGAACGAATGGATGTACGGACACAGAAAGCATTACAGTTACTTCAAAC
>JBIIBU010000131.1:0-5360 GCA_044239235.1 Flavobacteriales bacterium | reverse complement strand
AATAATAGCAGTTAAACCAAGTGGAACCAAATGAACCCAAATGAAATTCATTCGGATGCATTTGTTTCCATTCGGGTGCATTTGTGTTCATTTTTTTCCATTTGTGTGCATTTGTTTCTATTCGGGTTCATTTGCTTCCATTTCTGTTCATTTGGCCGCACTTAATGGCGAATTCGGACTTTGATTATATTTGCGGCCTTATTTTAAATCAATACAAAATGCAAATCAGCAACGAAAAAGTAGCTGCGATTCACTACACATTGACAGATAACAATGGTACTGTACTGGATTCAAGCGAAGGAAAAGATCCATTGTACTACCTACACGGATTTGGAAACCTTATCCCAGGTATGGAAGAGGGTCTTGAAGGTAAAGTGGTGGGCGATAAATTCGACATTAAAGTGAGTCCTGAAAAAGGCTACGGATTGCGTGATGCTGCGGCTATCCAACAAGTTCCAATCTCTGCTTTCGGTGGAGCTGAAGTTCGCGTAGGAAGCCAATTCCGCGCTGGTAATGAACAAGGTCAGCACATCGTAACAGTTACTGAAGTTACTGAAGATACTGTCACAGTTGATGCTAACCACCCATTGGCTGGTGTTGAGCTTAACTTTAAAGTTGAAATTATAGAAGTTCGTGAAGCTTCAGCTGATGAAGTGGCACACGGTCACGTTCACGGTCCTCACGGAGCACACTAAGACACGATCAACTTCAGTGTAAAAGCTGAAGTTTTCGATAATGAAAAAGGGCAACCCATTGGGTTGCCCTTTTTATATGATGCAATTAGATTATTTCTTCTCTAGTTTGATAGTCTTGTCACCAATACGTGCGAAATAGAGTCCTACAGGAAGCTGGCTCATATCAATAGAAGCCATGCAGCTTCTGTCCGCTCTAACACGATTCAATACTTGATTACCAACGATATCATATATCGTTACAATCGCATGGGGTGTGCTTGTCATCAACGTAACAAGTCCCTCGGATGGGTTAGGATACGCTTGAATGGATGTATTTGAAGCAACTATTTCTTCTGTCGAAACACAAGATGTTGCCTCGATTGCAAATTCGTATTGCGTGCCAAAATCAGTATTCAATTCCAAAATGGCATTTACGCTATTGAATGGTTCGTTGACAGTAATGGTGTATGTGCCTGGTTCCGTTATAGTGCTCGCCGTAACAGGAATGTTTGTTTCTCCATCATGAATAGTTACCGTCAATGGGAATTGCAAATCTGCATTGATTGTGATTTCAAATGTCATATCATTTGGAGGACAAAGTGAGACGGGTTCAGTTGGTGTTAAAACCAAGTTCGGTTTTGTGATAAAGAACCCATCGTACATCGAAGTAGCGAGATTAACACCACTTGGCAAGTAAGGATAGTTGCTCCATGTGCCGCTAAACTGCGGAAGGTCGTTGAGCGGATAAAGATCGAAGTATCCTACAGGGTCGATTTGTCCATCTGCAATGCGGCTAGCATCGAAGATTCTAACACCACTTCTGTAATTGCTTTGATACACGAATTGATCAAGAACATACATATTGTGGTCGATAGATGTATTCGCACTTTGATGGAAGCCTATGTAAACTGGGTTGTCAAGGTCAAGTAAATCAAACATGTGGCTTCTTGTTCCGACAGTCAATTCTTGTTCGTCCAATTCATCATCAAGAATGAAATAGCGATTGTCTTTTGTAAACCAACCTTGGTGCACATAACCAAGCTCAGCATAGTTGATGGTAGAAAGCATTTGACAATCTGATTTGTCTGTGCAGTCTACAATGGTTAGCGCGTCAGCATTGCAAGCCACCATGATTTGATGACCAATATGCTGTGTGTCTGGACCCGCGTAAGTGGTAATGTAGCCATCATGGGTATATCCATCTTCGCTAAAACCTCCTGCTAGAGTTGGGTTCATGGGGTCGTTGATATCCACGATGTGAAGTCCACCTGAAAACGTATTTGTTCCCATGGCATAACAAAAGCCTGCGATAGTATCAATGGTGATTGTATGCGAGTTTCCGAATTCACCGTAGTATGCCGATTCCGAAAACGTGATAGGAGGTGTAGTTACATTGTCAAGTTGCAACAAATCCATGATTTGCAAACCGTGGCCTTGCGCTTCACTTCCAACAAAACAATAGTTGTTGAATGTTTCAATATCTCTCCAAAGACTGTTTGTAGAGTGCGTCGGTAATAATCCTAAATAAACAGGTTCTGTAGGAGTAGATATATCAACGAAAGCAGTTCCATTAGAACAGCCCACTAAAGCGTATTCTTTGCCTGTATTTGGACTAACCCATCCCCAAATGTCATTGGTGTTATCTGCACCGCCAATGTTCGCAAGTGGAATATAGGCGAGCAAATCAACATTCTGACAGGGATAGATACCAGCCATTCCATCCACACATGGTGTTTGTGAAGAAGCGTAAATGCTAATAAATAGAGAAAGAGAAAGTAGAATTTTTTTCATGCTGGTTTTATTTACCATTGTTCCGATATTCCTTCGAGATCATTTAATTCAACTGTTGGTTCGTTTTTCAACGACTCTAAAGAACTCACGATGCGTTGTACAAGCATAGTCTTAGATACCCGCAAACCTCTGGGAGTGTGGCCTACTATTTTCGAACTGTCTTTCTTTTCAGATTCAAGCTCTCCAATGAGCACATTGATTTGATCAATGGTGTATATGTTATCTTGTTTCAATAGCCAATCTATAATGGCCAACTTTTCATTCGCAAATTCCATAGCAGAGGATTAAAGCGCTAATATACTAACTCCCGACGACCGACGACTAGTGACCGGTGACTAGTGACGGGTGACTAGTGACTGGTTACTAAATGCTTACAGCTTACAGCCTATAGCTTACAGCCTAAAGCTTACAGCCAACAGCCAATAGCCAACAGCTAAGCGCCAATTGCAAACATCACCGGTCTCTTGTGCAGCTTTGGAACATTTGATTTCCATTCTTCTGCTGACTTCGTGTTGATGCGTTCTCCTTGTGTGGTTACGTCGGTGGCGATGCAGATCATTGTTTTAGGAGAAAGGTGAATGAGCAAATCTTCGAGAACTTGGTCGTTGCGGTAGGGAGCATCCATGAAAAGTTGGGTCTGTCCGAACTTCACGGCATTGATTTCAAGCTGTTTGATTTTTTTTACGCGCTCTGTTCGCTCACGTGGAAGATATCCATTGAAAGAAAAACTTTGTCCATTTAGACCAGAAGCCATGATAGTCAGTAAAATAGACGAAGCACCGACGAGCGGAACCACGCGAATTCCTAATTCGTGTGCTTGACGCACTACAACACTTCCAGGATCGGCCACACAGGGTACACCAGCTTCACTGATTACTCCCATGTCGTGACCCAAAAGCGTTGGTTGTAAAAATTCTAAGAGGTTGTCGCTTTTAGAATGTTCGTTGAGAATAATGAATTCTACTTGATCAAAATCCTTAGTATATCCTATAGCTCTTAAGAATCGGCGGGCACTTTTAATTTCCTCCACAATGAAGTGATTGATATGCTGAACCACTTCTAAAGTCACCGGAGTTGTTACGTCAAGCGCCTGACTTCCGATGGAATTGGGAATTAGATATAGACTGCCCTTCTTCATAGTTGTTTGAATAAAAAAGGTCGCTTCTCGAAAAGAGGCGACCTTTCATTTTATTATTTGTAAAAAATTATCCTAGGTCTTCAAAGCTTACATCATTAGATGATGAGCTAGAAATGTTCTCCGTTCTTTCTTCTCTATCGGTGTTTTCCGCACCTTCTTCTTCATCGCGTTGATAAGGGCGACGATCAGATTCAGCAGGACGATAGTTTCCTGAATCTTGAAGTTGTTTGATATGTTCAAATGATTCATTTAAGCCGCCCATGAACTTTTCAAAGTCTTCCTTATACAAGAAAATTTTGTGCTTTTCGAAACTGAAGTGTCCATTGTCGTCCACACCAGATCTTTTACTTTCTGTAATGGTCATAAACAAATCATTGCCACGTGTAGCCTTTACATCGAAAAAGTAAGTTCTTTTTCCTGCTCTCACGGACGTAGAAAATACATCGTCGCGGTAGAAATTTCCTTCACTCATAGACAGCTTTGGTTTTGGTATTATAAGGTAGTAGTTTGTCAAAAGTAACACTATCATCGAAAAAACAAAAAAAAGTGAAATCTTTTTTAACTACAGCTTATAATTAAACTGCTCTAAGCCCTGGACTGCAGCGGTATCGGTCTTCTTTGTAATGCTCGTAGAGGCTGTCCAATAGGGCTTCGCATTTGTTTTCGCCCAATTCTTCCGCCCACGTTAACAGACCTTTAGGGTAGTTTACCCCTTTGGTCATAGCCAAGTCCAAATCCTCTTTAGTGGCAATATTTAAGTATAAAGCTTCGTAGGCTTCATTGATAAGCATAACCAGAATACGTTCGAAAATAGATTTTTTTAATTCTGCATCATTCGTTGGTTGAGGCTTTACCGCGCCTTCTGCATAGTTGTAAAAACCACGTCCAGTCTTCCTTCCATACCAACCTGCTTCAACCATTTTCTTCTGTGTAAGTGATGGTTTGTAACGAGGATCAAAATAGAATGCTGTGAAAACACTTTCTGTTACAGCATAGTTGACATCGTTTCCAATAAGGTCCATCAATTCGAATGGTCCCATTTTAAATCCACCTTCGCGCATAGCCTCATCAATTGTTGCCATGTCTGCAAATCCTTCTTCGAAAATGCGAAGTGCTTCTCCGTAGAATGGACGAGCTAATCTATTTACGATGAAACCAGGAGTGTCTTTTGCGATTACCGGAACCTTGCCCCAAGAGGCTATGGTCTTCTTTGTATTTTCTACTAAGTGAGGATCAGACTGGAGCGCTGGTATGATTTCTACCAAGGGCATCAATGGCGCTGGATTGAAAAAGTGAACTCCCATCACTCGTTCAGGCTTTGTGCATGCCGCAGCCAAAGCTGTAATTGAAAGGGAAGAGGTATTGGATGCCAACACACAATCACTTCCACAATGCTCGTCTAGAAAGGCGAATATTTTCTTTTTAATATCAAGATTTTCAATTGCTGCTTCAATCACCAAATTGCAGCTTTCCAATTTTTTCAAATCTGTGGTGAATGAAAAACGAGAATGCAAAGCCGAAGAATCTGCTGCCGTGATTTTTCCTTTTTCCACTAGTTTATCAAAAGTGGCTTTCAAACTTTTTGAAGATTTATCTAATGCTGACTCCTGAAGGTCGCTGATAATTACAGAACAACCCGCTTGTGCAGCTACTTGTCCAATGCCTGTGCCCATTGCACCTGCTCCTACAATTCCGATTTTCATATTCTTTGTAGCAAAATTTTGAGGACGAAGTTAGCACGAACAAGGTCTTTTTAC
>JBIIBU010000130.1:0-5430 GCA_044239235.1 Flavobacteriales bacterium | reverse complement strand
GCTTTTAACAAGTACACGGCCAGTCTCACAGATTACTTCAAAGTTTTCTGGTCTTGCAGAAACATTAAATGATGTTCCTAACACCTGTACCTCTCCATATTTTGTAAAAACTTTAAAGCGGCTTCCTTTTTTTACAGTAAAAAAAGCTTCTCCTTCAAGATTTAAAACTCTTTCTTCCGACCAATCATCAGAGAAGTTAATTGAAGAGCCTGCATTCAACATAGCTGTTGACCCGTCGGGGAGATTGATCTGTTTGGTTTGCTTATTAGCAGTGGTGTATGCGAAGTACTGAGCATTTGGCTTTATAAAGAAAATGCTAACTACAAAAGCAGCTACCGCAGCAGCTGATGCCATCCATACCCAAGGTTTAATAGAACGCACTGGGGTTGAATTATCTAATGCTTGAATTCGAGCCTGAAGCTCAGTCCATGCTTGTTCTTCCGTCTTAGTAAATGGAATTTCCTTATCCCCCCAGTAATTCTTATTCTTCTCCATTTGAATTTCTCTTTATTCAGTTGTCGGATGTCTTTACACGTTTATTGTTTATTACCCTACCGTGATTGTATTTTTTTTCACTGTACATTCAAAATAATATCAAATGCCTGCGTGCAGGCCCAGAAGCCATTTGCACCAAAAACATTATCTGGCCCGGCTGTTATGACGTTTCGCTTTGATCTAGAGCGATAAAAAAACAGTTCTGAATACTCCGAATCAATTATATAAACTGTTAATTTATGTTGTCCGTAATAATTGAAATCCACATCATATAAATCGATTGATGACTCTTCGATTGGGCCATTAAATTGTGAATCAAATAACCCGTGAGGCACTGCAAAAGGGATTTCTTCTTTTACTTGTTCCAAGCACTCTAGTTGTAGCACAAAGGAATACCCCTCCACATTATTCCACGTAAGTCCGAAAAGTTCAATTCCCGGATTGTTTGGATCTACCGTTAGGGTTGTGCTTCCCATTGCGATAGGAGCTATTGAGGGTGGTAAAGAAGATTCCGCTTTGATACTCTCATCAACCAAAAGTGAAAGTTGATTTGTAGTATTTTGAATGTCACTTGTCAGGTGATAAATACCATTTCCAGCGCTGGTCAAAGGATATTCTATCCCATCCGCTGAAATTCGCACATTGCTATTTTCAGATGGCAAGAACGATCCATCCTCTTGAAGCTCTCCAACTTCTACGAAAACAGAATCATTATCTCCGCGAAAGAAACCGCTTGCCAATGCCCGACTTTTTGCTTCGTCTTTTGTGCAACTGACTGTGAAAATCAAGAGGAATATGTAAACTAATTTCTTCATTTAGAATGCAATGGTTAATTGAAGAGATGGCACACGACCTATCATAGCAATATTTCTTTTTTCGATAACATTCTCACCAGTATTAGATGGAAAGGAGAGGTATTGAACGTCTCGAATGTTAACTCGGTCATAGACATTATAAACTCCTCCGCGAAGCGAACATGTAATGTTGTCTTTAACTAGGGTATAACCCACGCTCAAATCAAGTCGGTGGTAAGCGGGCAATCTGGTCCCATTAATAGCCCCGTAAATAGGAATTGCAGTCGAATTACCCCCAACATTTGCCACATTATAATATCCGTAGAAAGGGGTGAATGGGCGTCCGCTTCCATATATCCAAATCAAAGAGGCATCGAGCGAATTCCAACGAAATTCATAGTAGCATTTCACCTCGTGCAATTGATCATATTTAAAAGCTATATCTCCTGTTTGATCTAAATTATCGATTCTATATCTTGTCTTTGAAAGACTATAGCTGAGAGAGAAATTGTGCTGTCTAATAGCTTTATTCAACATTACATCAAATCCCAAAGAATAAGCATTACCCTTAAAAAAAACCTCCGGTGACGATACGTAATTTTTCCAGGCAGAATTATCTATAGCCACGCCGCTAAAAATTTTTCCATAAGATTCAATATCCCAATTAATCCCTTTCCAATCACCTTTTGCTCCGAGAACAATTTGGTCGCACGAAAGCACAGGCAATCGTGTCCCATCTGATAATAACCAAGTATCAGGTTGGTTTTGATAAAGACTTTGTTCTCTAACCCGATGAATAAATTGATAAGAACGAGTAATAGATCCTTTCAAAACAAGTTTGTCACTTTTGTTAAAAGCAGCTAGCAATCTCCACTCAGGATATAAGTCTTTTGTTTTTGAATAATCATTTACTCTCAAACCAGCACTGGCATTCCATTTTTCAAAGAGGTATTTTCTTTCAAAAAAGACGGTCGAAACAGCAGCACTCGTAGTGTCGGCAAGAATATTCTCCAAACCTTCTCCTCCCCTTTCAAGCAATATTCGATTGAAATCTCCCCCCACAAAATAGCTTCCTCTGTTAGCTGTAATTTCTGCATCATAATGAATAGAAAGATCGGAAAGGCGATTGTTATCTCTTCTGAATTGACGCTCGAAATCATTGTATCGTAGGTCTTTTAAAGAATCCACAGCGAATAGATTGCTTGTATAAGAGCTAACACCAAAATTCAATTTATGTCGTATTTTCTCATTCCATTGATAATCCCAACCAGCACCCAATCCCTTGTTTCCCCAACCGCTGATATCAGAATAATCATAGACATAATTACCTGTTTGATCTGTTGTTGAATATTGAATATTCAAATCATCGTTGCTCGTGTAACCACTTAAGAAAAAAAGTGAATTTTCATCAGGCCTCCATGTCACTTTGCCTAGAACATCATTGAAGGAATAATTCGCATTATTCAACGGGTCTTCATTAGGTGAAGATGCTATTCCGGAAAGATAAATCGTTTCAAACAGGGATTTAAATGTTGATGTTGAAACTAAATCAGTAATTGAGCGTCTTGCAGCAATCATTGCTGAAGACTTGTTTTTCTTACCTAGAGGAGTTTCCAGAAATACGCCTGTAAAAAGTGGACCGATATCAATTTTGCCTCCTCCAACGTATCTGCTGCCTTCTTTAGCTGTAATCTGCACCGCGCCGCCCACTCGGGAATTCAAACGTGCCTCGCCAGGAGCCTTATAAATTCGCATATTCTTCACAGCAGTTGGATTTATTGAGCTAATCAATCCAAAAAAGTGGTCCATGTGATAAATGGTAAAACCATCTATGGTTAGCAGACTTTGATCTCCTGCACTGCCTCTGATTATTAGACCATTGCTACTCTCATTTGTCGCATTTATTCCAGGTAATAGCTGAGCTGCACGCATTATATCTGGCTGTCCAGGTCCATTCACATTAGAAATATCCAATGGATTAAGAGATTGCAAGCTGGGGTCATCTGCACTCTCGAAAAGCTGCACCCCCGCTGCTTCGACCACTGCAGTAGGCAAGAGTCCACGTCTTGAAGTTAGAGAAATGACAGGAGATTTCTCACGACTTAATTTTTTCACATTTACTATTTGCTCTTCGTAACCCACATAATTCGCGATAAGTGAGCAAGTATCAGAAGGGATATTCATTACTTCAAAACGACCTCTCACATCACATTGAACAATGATGGGGAAATTTCTAACCCGAATATTTGCAAACGGAAGAGGTTCTCCGGTTTCAGCATCCTCAATTTGTCCGCGAATCGTATACACTATGATTGAGTCTGAGGGAGCGTTGTTCCCGGCTTTAACTAATGGAACAATTACATAAATCTTGCCCACCTTTCGAAAACCAAGTTCAAAAGGGTTGAGAAGCTTTTCAAGAAATTTATCAATCGGCAAATTATCATACGAATCTGTTACTCGATATTCCTTCAAAGTTGTCGCATCGTAAGCAAACTTGTACAAGTACATTTTATTTACGGAAGACAATACATTGGGTAGAGGTTCATCAACGAAAGACCCGCTGATAAGAGTGTCGGAGCCTTGTGCTTCAACACGAGCTGTTGTCAATAATAACAGCGATAAAACGATGATATTAATAAGATTCTTTATGCCTTTCACAACTCTGTTCCGAGCTTTTCACGCAAGATACTCAAAACCTTGCTCATTCGCTTCTCAACAGCCTTGACTGAAAGCCCCAGGCGCTCTGCAATCTCCACATAAGTCAAGTCTTCTAATCTGCTCATGAAAAAAACTTCACGACCGCCCTCAGGTAGCATGGCAATGACGGACTGTAGTTTCTTCTCATACTCTTGCATCTCAACTAATTTTTCAGGATTGTCGTTATCACGATCAGTTCCTGGAATTTTTTTGAACTTATACAAAAGCTGCTGGCGCTTGAGCTGATTGATTGTCAAATTTTGAGCGATGGTATACAAGTATGCTTTTACAGTGCGCTTATCAATTTTGGTGCGTGTTTCCCACAACTTAATAAATACATCTTGGGTTAAATCCTCCGCCATATCCACGTCTCCGCAGCGATAATAAATAAAACTTCTGATAGGCTTGTAGAGCTGCTTAAAGAACGCATGGTATTCCACCTCGGTAATTTCTTCCAAATTTTTCTTATCCGATCGAAGCAGGTTAAATATCACTATTCCTATTTTCTTTACTAACTAAAAAAATTCTATAAGGGTTGTCTCAGAATTAATTCTGGCTAAAAGTAGTAATTGTCAAGGCAATCTAACAACATTCAATTTCCCCCAAAAAACTATCAAACTATCTAACTATCAAACTATCTTCACTCCATGAAAAAGACACTTGCCTTTCTGTTTTTTAGTGCACAAATATTGACCTACGCGCAAACTGAAGTTCGACCACAGCAACCCGTTCCTCCCTTCAATTATATTGAAGAAGAAGTGACTGTATTTAATGGAAAAGACAAAATTAATTTAGCTGGAACACTCACTCTTCCCAAAGGGATGGGTCCCTTTGCTTGCGCTATTATGATAACAGGTAGTGGTCCCGAAAATCGAAACGAAGAGATAATGGGGCATCAGCCATTCGCTGTAATAGCTGATTATTTGACAAACAATGGTTACGCTGTGTTGCGGATGGACGATCGTGGAGTTGGTAAAAGCGAGGGCAGTCAAGAAACTGCAACAAGCTTTGATTTTTGCAATGATATTTTAGCTGGATATTCTTTTTTAGTTCATGACAAGCGAATTAACCCATCTAAAATAGGCCTCATCGGACACAGTGAAGGTGGTTTAATTGCAGCCATGGCAGCTTCTAAAGAAAACAATATTGCTTTCATCATATCTCTTGGAGGCACTGGCTTGTCAGGCTATGAAGTACTCAAACAACAAAATTATGATGTCAGCATTGCAGAAGGAATAGCACTCCAAGCAGCTTTGGCTAATCAAGCCAATTCCATTTGCTTCATGGATATTATTGTTGCTAATGAAGATAGTACAGTGTGTTCTCAAAAACTCTCTCTTGCCATGGATAGCATTTATGGAAATCAAAAGGCATTTATCCCTGATTTTGATGGCTTTATTAAAGCGCAAATCGGATTTCTAAACTCTCCATGGATGCGAACTTT